>JBBIJS010000005.1:0-29041 GCA_037445855.1 Chloroflexota bacterium
CGCGCGTCTTGCCGCTGCCCGGTCCGGCGAGGACGAGCACCGGACCGTCGACGATCTTGACAGCGTCACGTTGGGCGGGATTGAGGGAGGAGAGGATGTCCATGGGCAGTAATCAGTGTTCAGTGTTCAGTAATCAGTAATCAGTGATCAGAAATCGTTTTCGCTGGTTGAATTAGCGAAGTACTCCGTGGGTGATTCACGAGCTACTTTGTACTGCTCGCCACAGAATATCTCTGCCTTGTCCATCATGCCACCAATGAGTCGTCCAACTTCTGTACACACATCCATAAGCACTATTGCCTGTGAACGGCTCACGTATTCACATTCTAATGCAGTCCCAATCCAGTGTTGGGTCTCGAATTGTTCTCCATCCGCATCCGTGAGCTTACTCAAGAAATGTTTGTCGTAACGCCGCTTTGCCCATGCTTCCGCAATGTTAGCGCCAATCGAACGTGATGAACGTCGGATCTGGTCCGTGAGCGAGAAGGTTTCGTCGCGAGGAAAGGTCTTGGTGATCTAAAATATCTCGCGTTGCAACCGCCTCGCTTTTTGATATACCACCAAGTCGCGAAATCTTTTGGCATACGTCAGATCGCCCATCGCTCCTCCTTAAACCGAATCGCGGTTTCTTGCGCCCACAACACTGAATACCGAATACTGAATACTATCCAAGGATTCCCCGCGCGACCGGGCACACGATCTTCAAGTACTCCTGACACGCGCGGTCGGGTTCGTCCACTGCGACGCCGAACGCTCTCAGCGCGCCAAAGAGATGGCACAGCGGCAAGCCCATCACATTGGCGTGACAGCCGTCGATGCGCGCGACCGGACGAAACGCCGCGTGCTGAATCGCGTACGCCGCGGCTTTATCGAGCGGGTCGCCGGTCGCGACGTACGCGGCGATTTCGGAATCGGCATAGTCGCGCATCCAGACGGTGGTGGTCGCCACTTGCGTGATCTGCCGCGCGCCGTGCGCGACGGTGACGCCGGAATAGACGCTGTGCGCGCGGCTGCGTAAAAGTTGCAGCATCCGCGCCGCGTCGGCGGAATCTTTCGGTTTGCCGAGAATCGCGCCGTCGAGCGAGACCAGTGTGTCGGCGGCGACGATAACCGCGTCGTGAAAATTTTGGACGCCGAGCGCGGCTTTGGCGCGGCTCAATCGCCGCACCACTTCCGCCGGCGGCTCGCCTGCGCGCGGCGTTTCGTCGATATCGGCAGAAATGAATTTGAATTCGAGGCCGCAGAGCGTGATCAGTTCGCGGCGGCGCGGGGAAGTCGACGCCAAGATCAACGGTGTGTTTTGCATGCGCGTTGCATAATAGGAGAAGGACTGCGATTTGTCAAACCGCTTGTGGCGCGTGGGCACGCGTGATATAATGGCGCGGCTTGAAACAAAGGAGAAACTCAATGGCGGCTTTGCAATTAAAAGAAGATTCGGCGACCGGACAATTGACGATGCGATCCCCGCTCGGCGCGCGCTTGGGCGGCAGCGCGTTTGGTTTGATCTGGATCATTTTGCTGGGTGCGTTCTTCTTGCTTCCGATGCTGGGCTCCGGCAATATCGATTGGTCGAATCTTTTGTTTGTGCTCGTCATCTTTGGTTTCTCCGGCGGCTCATCGTTGCTGTCCGCCTTGACGAGCACGACGGTGACGATCGATCGCGGCAATCGAACCTTGAGCAGCGCGGTGAACCTCGTGATGTTTCCGCTGCGTTCGACGACTTTGGCTTTCGCCGATCTTGCGAACGTCGAGGTGCAATACTATCGCCAATCTTCCGGCAGAGCGTCGCACGACGCGTGGCGCGTCAATGCCATCGACAAAGATGGAAAACGCATTCCGCTCAACTGGGATGGCAAACAATCTGAGATGGCTGACCTCGCGCAGAAAATCGTCGCGCTGACTGGCGCGCCGCTGCTCGACAATTCCACCAAGCCGGAATCGACGATGCAGCGAATGTTTGAAAAAGTGATGCCGCCAGCGATGACTCAGCCAGCAAGCGGGCAGAGCGACGCCATCCCGGAAAACACCTTCACGCCGGTCGATCAAGCGCCGGTAATCGATCAACCTGCCGCGATACCGCCAACGCCCATGTCCGAGCCGTACGCGTCACCGGTTGGCGATGCGGCATCGACGATGATCGATCAAATGTCGGCGGAGACCGCGCCGGATTTGAGCCAACTCTCGATATCCGAATTGGAAAATCGCATCGCAGGCGATACGATGGACAGCGATGCGCGCTACGTGCTGGCGCGCAAGTATCACGCGCAGGGTCAGTTCGATCGTGCGGTGGCATTGTACCAAGAAGTAATGCGGACGGATCCAACGAACAGCGGCGCGCAAAATGATCTAGGCGTCGCGCTCCAGCAGCGCGGCAAACGCACGGAAGCCGAAGCCGCGTACCGCCGCGCGATCGCGCTTGACCCATTCTCCAGCACCGCGCACCTGAATCTCGCGCTGCTGCTGCGCGACATGAAGCGCGCAACTGAAGCGAGTCAGGAATTCTTTCAAGCGCGGCAGAACGCGCGCGGCGATGCCGAAACGCGCGTCGCGGAGGCGGCGTCGACCGGTGCGAAGGTGGAGCCGCGGATGAGTAGAACGTGATGCGTGGTAAATCTTGCATAGTGTGTAGTGCGGAAGGATTTTCAGACGCAATCCGGAATACGTAATCCCTGGAGGTTGCTATGCGCTTTGCAAAACTTGTAGAGTGCCTCGCCAAACTCGAGGCGACGACGAAGCGTTTGGAGATGACTTCGATCCTTGCGGATTTGTTCAAGGACGCCAGCGCGGAAGATATCGCGCCGATTATTTATTTGACGCAAGAGCGGCTCGTTCCCGCGTTCGAACCGATTGATTTTGGCATCGGCGAAGCGTTGGCGGCAGAAGCCCTGGCGAAGGCGAGCGGCAAAGACAAGGACGCGATCAAGAAATTGTACAAGCAGCACGGCGATTATGGCATCGTGGCGGAAAAACTATTGAAGCAGGGCGTGGGCAAGCTGAACGTCAAGCAGGTTTATGATCGGCTGATGGAAATCGCGACGACGAGCGGCGAGGGAACGGTCGCGCAGAAAACGGATTTGTTATCCGACCTGCTGCAAAAACTTACCGGGCTGGAGGCGCGTTATTTACTGCGTATCCCGCTCGGTCGCTTGCGTCTGGGCATCGGCGACCCGACGGTGATGGAAGGGCTGTCGTGGTCGAAGGCGGGCGACAAGTCGCTGCGTCCGCAGATCGAGCGCGCGTACAACGTCTGCTCGGACTTGGGTGAAGTGGCGCGGATTTTCAAAGCGGATGGCGTGGAAGCGCTCGCCAAGATTCAGGTGCAAGTTGGCAACCCGGTCCGCATGGCGCTCGCCGAGCGCGCCAAGAGCGCGGAAGACATCGTCACGCGGATGGGCAACTGCGCGATCGAAAGCAAGTTCGACGGCTTTCGCTGCCAGGTGCACAAGAAAGGCGATCAAGTGCGCATCTTTTCGCGCAACCTCGAAGAGACGACCGGGATGTTCACCGACATTGCTGACGGCGTCCGCGCGCAGGTGCAAGCCAAGACCGCGATCCTGGAAGGTGAGGCGCTCTCGTACGATCCAGAGACCGGCGAGTTTCATCCGTTCCAGGTCACGATGCAGCGTAAACGCAAGTACGATTTGGAATCGATGACCGTCAAATTTCCACTGCGCCTCGTCGCGTTCGATTTGCTCTACCTCGACGGAAAAGATTTCACTGCTCAGCCGTACAGCAAGCGGCACGATACACTCGCATCGATCATCGCGAACGGCGAGCGCATTCAGGTTGCTCAACATATAGTTACCCAAGACGCAAAGGAGATCGAGAAATATTTCATGGAGGCGATCACCGGCGGCTTGGAAGGCATTATGGCGAAGCGGCTCGATTCCAAGTATCAAGCCGGCGCGCGCAATTTCAACTGGATCAAGCTCAAACGATCGTACCAGGGGCATTTGTCGGACACCGTCGACGGCGTCGTCGTCGGCTATCTGCGCGGCCGCGGGATGCGCGCGCGGTTCGGCATCGGCGCGCTGCTCGTCGCGGTGTACGATGAGAAGCAGGACAAGTTCGCGACCATCGCCAAGATCGGCACGGGGTTCTCGGACGAAGAGTGGCCCAAGATGCGCGGCTTGCTCGACCGGCTGAAGGTGGAGCGCCAGCCCGCGCGCGTCGACGCGCTGATGGAGCCGGACGTGTGGGTGGAGCCCAAGTACGTGATTGAAATGCAGGCGGACGAGATCACCCGCTCGCCGATTCACACGGCGGGCAAGCGCGGCGACGAGCCGGGCTATGCGCTGCGATTCCCGCGCGTGATCGGCTTTATCCGCACCGACAAAAAGCCGGAAGATGCGACGACGGTGAAAGAGATTCAAAAGATGTTTGAGAAACAGGGCAGCCAGCGCGCGGCGGGAGAGTAAGTTCGCGGAGGAGCCGAATGGAATTATTATCCGAACAAATACAAGGCAAGGTGGTCGTGACGGTTCTGCGCGTCAAGGGCAACCTCGACGGCGTGAGTTATCGCGAGTTGATCGCGTTGGCGCAGAAGGAATACGATGCCAGCGCGCGCGATTTTCTGATCGATCTGAGCGAGACGCGGTACATGAGCAGCGCGGGCTTGATCGCATTGCAGAGTATCGCGAAGATGTTGCGCCAAGAGAAGATCGAGGAAGAGCCGGGGTGGGGCGCGCTGCACGAGATCGAACGGACGGGCAGCGCGGGGATGCTGCGGCATCTCAAACTGCTCAGCCCGCAGCCGAATGTGGAAAAGGTGCTCGAGATCGCCGGGGTGAAAAATGTATTCCCGATCTTCACCGAGCTTGCCGCGGCGGTCGCTTCGTTCTGAAAAAAACCTTGCGCAGCAGAAATCCTTCGCAAGGTAATGCCCCTGGCGGGACTTGAACCCACAACATGCGGTTTAGGAAACCGTTACTCTATCCAATTGAGCTACAGGGGCGTTCGCGGAAAAAGTATAACACAACTGCCGCGCAATCGCAAACTGGGCGCGCAAATTTGCCAATCCGGTTCAATCGTGCTAGAATGGCGACCGTTCCATTGGGGCCGCTAGCTCAATTGGCAGAGCAAATGACTCTTAATCATTAGGTTTGGGGTTCAAGTCCCCAGCGGCTCACACTGAAACCCTCCCTGCGAGGGTTTTTATTTTTGTATCAGCCCCATCCATCGCTGGGCTGTGAGACAAGTCGCCAACCGTGGTTGACAAACGCAATTCTTGTTTGCTATACTGCTTTCCGATCGGTCCGCTCGTTCAGTCCGGACTGCCGATGAATGGCAGCAGAGGAGATTCTCACGCTAAAACCTGCGATATGGCGCGACGACCCAGGGTGCGGTCACCGAGTCGCGTGCGCGCACCAGACTCATTACTGCACGTACGTCCGCGTCCCGCGACTGCTCGCCCTTCAGTTTCCCCACGCGGATCGAGAACCCCGTGCTTCGGATGAGTTGCTGCTCCGCACTGCCTACCAATGGTACGAGTTGTGGTTCAAAGTTCTTCTTTCCGATTTACGCGCCGCCCGCGCCGACGACGGCACGACCTTCGAAACGGTCAAACTCTTGCGCCGCGGCATCGAACTGTTCAAGCTATTCGATCTCCACGCCGATTTTGCGGAAAGCCTCCTCGTCCGTGAGTTGGGGCTGATCCAACCACTCCGCGTTTCCCGCGGCAATATCTCCACCCAACTTGCTCAAATCACCGCGCTCGCTATCCGCTTGCCGCGCTCGGATTATCCCGGGCTGAGCGATGCGGCGCGCGAATATGTCGCGCGTCTGAAAACATTCCGCGCCCGCTTTGCGAAATTTGTCAAGGCGACTCTTATTTCCCACTCCCGTCGGGGATGGGGGCGGGCAGGGCGGGGGTACGCCGAATGGCTGCGCTTGCCCGAACTCCTAGACTTGCAGGATGGTCCGAAAGCCGCGTGGACGGAAGCCGGCGCGCTGCCGACCGCGCTGATGCAACCCAAATACATCAGCGCGGACGAAAACATGTTCATCGTCGTTCACCAATGTTTCGAAATCTGGTTCAAGGTCATGCTCGATCACATTGACCGCGCCGCCGCGCGAATCCTGAATGGAGAGATCGCGGACGCCGCCCGTTTGCTGCGGCGCGTCGCGCAGATCCAGCGGCTGCTTAATCGACAAATCGAAATCCCGGCGATGATGCTGCCGCTGGACTTTGCGCGCTTTCGTTCGCAGACGATGGAGCAGGATGGCACGGTGTTCGTCACCGGGCTTTCGCCGGCGAGCGGCACCGAAAGCTACCAGTTCCGCGAAATTGAAATTGCATGCGGCTTGCGCGACGATCCGGTTTTCACAAACTATCTGCTCGGAAACGAAAAGTTGCCAATCCAACTCCTCACGCCGCGCCAGTCCGAACGACTCGCTCAGCCCTCGCTCGCCGATGCGTTCGAACGCGCGGTGCAGCAGCGCGGCATCGCGCGCTATGACGATCTCTTTACGCCGGCGAATGTCTCCAACCCGCACGCCGATCTTGCCGACCTGGCAAACACGCTGATCGACTTTGACGAAGCGTTCCGCTTCTGGCGGCTGGCACACGTCAGCATGGTCGAGAAAATGATCGGCGCCAAGTCCGGTACCGGTTTTCTCGGTCCCGAATATCTGATGGAGACCGCCGGCATCCGGCTTCAGGAAAAGAATCGCATCTTTGAGGAGCGGCAGGTGCGCCCGCGGTTTTTTGAAGAGCTGTGGCAGGTGAGAACGCGGTTGGGTGCGTATTGGAAATGACTGACTCCCACACCTCCACACTCCCATACTCGCTTGAGCATGCACTCGAACTCGACCGCCGCGACTCGCTCGCGCGCTTTAGGGATGAATTCGTAATCGACGATCCGGATTTGATTTACCTCGACGGCAACTCGTTGGGGCGATTGCCGAAGCGGACTGCCGCGCGTCTGCACGAGGTCGTCGAACGCGAATGGGGGGAGCGGCTGATTCGCGGCTGGGGCGAGGGCTGGTTCGACGCGCCGCAACGCATCGGCGCGAAGATCGCGCAACTCGTCGGCGCGCAAGCGGACGAAGTGATCGTCAGCGATTCGACGACGGTAAATCTTTTCAAGCTCGTGCTTGCCGCACTCCCCGCGCGACCGGGTCGCCACAAAATCGTTACCGACGATCTCAATTTTCCAACTGACGCGTACGTTTTGCAAGGCGCAGTCAAACTCGCCGGCGCAAATTATCGACTGGAAGTTGTTCATTCGGAAGACGGATTGACCGTATCGAACGACGCGCTCGCGCGGGCGATTGATTCCGACACCGCGCTCGTCGAACTGACGCACACGGCGTACAAGAGCGGCTATGTCTACGAGATGCCAGCGGTCACGGAGCTGGCGCATCGCGCCGGCGCGTTGATGCTGTGGGACTTGTGTCACTCCGTCGGCGCGCTGCCGCTCGCGCTCGACGAAGGTGGGGTCGATCTTGCCGTCGGCTGCACGTACAAATATTTGAACGGCGGACCGGGCGCGCCCGCATTCCTTTTCGTGCGCAAAGATTTGCAGGAACAATTGCACAGCCCGATCTGGGGCTGGTTTGGACAGAGGAATCAGTTCGATATGGAGTTGAATTACCAGCCCGCGCCGGGGCTCGCGCGCTTTCTCGCCGGCACGCCCGCGATGCTGTCGCTCGCAGCAGTTGAGTCATCGGTTGATTTGATTCTGGAAGCCGGGATCGATCGGCTGCGCGAAAAATCGGTGCGACAAACGGAATACTTGATCGCGTTGTGGGAAGAAATGCTCAAGCCGCTGGGAGTGAAGCTTAACTCGCCGCGCGCTGCCAGCTACCGCGGCGCGCACGTCTCGCTCGGTCATCCCGATGGATTGCGTATCGACCGCGCGCTGATCGAGGAGATGCGCGTGATTCCAGATTTCCGTTTTCCAGATAACATCCGCCTCGGCGTCGCGCCGCTCTACACAACCTACGCCGATATTTATGAAGGCATCACGCGCTTGCGCCGCGTCATCGTCGAGCGGCGATACGAAAAATATCCGACGACGCGCCCGGAGGTTACGTGAAGATCAACATCATCGGCGCGGGACCGGCGGGGCTCTATTTTGCGATCCTGATGAAGAAGTTAGACCCGGCAAACGCGATCACACTGTACGAACGCGATGCGCCGACAGACACCTTTGGCTTTGGTGTGGTCTTTTCGCAAAAGACGATGAATCTCCTGCGTGAAAACGATCCCGAGTCCTTTTCAGAAATCGCGCCCGCGACCGAATCCTGGGATCGCGTCGCGACCGTTCATCGCGGCGAAAAGATCGCCGTGCGCGGCAATGTGACCTACGGCATTCGCCGCCTCGCGTTCTTGAATGCGCTGCAAGAACGCGCCGCGCAGCTCGGTATCGCGATCCATTTTCGCGCGGCGATCGACGACGCGGCGCGTTTGGAAGAACTCGCGCAATGCGATTTGCTCGTCGGCGCGGACGGCGTGAACAGTTTGGTGCGCCGCACCTACAGCGATTTCTTCTTGCCGATGACCGACTTGCGGCAAAACAAGTACATCTGGCTCGGCACGCACCAAACTTTCGATGGGCTGACGCTGACGTTCCGTGAAACCGCCGACGGACTCTTTATCGCGCACTCGTACCGTTTCAGCAAAACGAACAGCACGTTCATTGTCGAGGTTCCGCCGGAGACGTGGCTGCGTGCGGGCTTTACAAAAATGTCGGAAGCGCAAACGCTCTCATATCTGGCGGATGTTTTCAAAGCTGATCTTGCCGGCAATCCATTGTTCTCGAATAATTCAAAGTGGATAAACTTTCCGCTGCTGAAGAACAAACGCTGGCATTTTCGAAACATCGTACTGCTTGGCGACGCGCTCCACACCGCGCACTTTTCGATTGGTTCGGGCACCAAACTCGCGCTCGAAGATGCGATTGCGCTCGCGCAATGCTGCGCCGCGCAACCGGCGCTGGCTGCCGCGCTGCCCGAGTTTCAGCGCGTCCGCAAACCGATGGTCGACCAATTCCAGGACGCTGCGCTGAAAAGTTTGTCCTGGCTCGAAAATGTACAGGATTATCTGCATCTCGAACCGGCGCCGTTTACCTACGGGGTGGTGACACGCAGCAATCGCGTCGGTTACAATCGCTTGAAGCGGCAAGCGCCAGAATTTATCGCACGGTACGAAACGTGGCGCAACCAGCAACCGTCGACCGGTTCGATCCCGCGCGAGTTCCTCGACATTTTTCAGAAAGAATCCTTCGGTCATCTCGTGACGATGATGCCGGATGGCACACCGCAGGTGACGTCGGTGTGGGTCGATTATGACGGCAAGTATATTCTCGTCAACTCGGCGAAGGGGCGGCGAAAAGATTTGAACATGGAACGTAATCCGATTGTCGCGCTTCAGATTCCCGACCCCGACAATCCCAATCGCTACATCGGAATACGCGGACGCGTGGTCGAGATCACCGAGCAGGGCGCGGACGAACACCTTGACAAACTCGCGCGGCGGTACATCGCGCGAGACAAGTATCCGGCGACGTGGCGGTTCCCCAATGAGGTGCGGCGCATTTACAAAATCGAACCGGAGCACGTGATCGCGTGGGAACCGTTTGGATGAAAAGCAGTATTCAGTGTTCAGTAGTCAGAATGTCTGAATACCGAACACTGAATACTGGATACTGATTACCGCAATGACTCATACTGCCCTAGTCACCGGCGGCGGCAAAGGAATTGGCGAGGCGATTGCTTACGCGCTGGCGCGGCACGGCATGCGCGTCGCGGTGGCGGCGCGCACGCCAGCGGATGTGGAACGCGTCGCGGCGGCGATCCGTGAACGCGGCGGTGAGGCGCTGGCGATTGTGTGCGATGTAACGCAACCGGCTTCGATCGCGGCGGCAATCGCGCGCGTGCGGGATGACCTCGGCGCTATCACGATTCTCGTCAACAACGCGGGCGCGTCGGCGTCGGCGAAATTTCTGGGGCACGACGATGCACTGTGGCATCAGATGATCGACGTGAATTTGAATTCGACGTACTATGTGTCCAAAGCGGTTGTGCCGATGATGATCGACGCGAATTGGGGGCGCATCATCAACATCGCCTCGATTGCCGCGAAAGTCGGCGGCAAATACATCGCGGCGTACACCGCCGCGAAACACGGCGTTCTGGGACTGACGCGCGCGCTCGCGGTCGAACTGATCGAGCACAATATCACCGTCAACGCGATTTGTCCCGGCTACGTGGACACGTCGATGACCGATCGTTCCGTCGTGAACATCGCCGCGCGCACGGGAATGTCAGAGGCGGATGCGCGCGCCGCGCTGGAAAGAACGAGTCCGCAGAATCGGCTTATCACGCCGGAAGAAGTTGCCGCGGTCGCGGCAATGCTCGTCGCTGACGACGCGCGTGGCATCACCGGGCAAGCAATCAATGTGGATGGCGGCGCGGCGCAGTAGTGATTAAGATTTAGGATTTCAGATTCCAGATGTAACCCCTGGGTAGTTTTCGATCCTAAATCCTAATTCATAAATCTGAAACGGAGTTGCGGTGGCGGATTTCAATTACAAACTCAAGGATTCTGTCGCGACGATCACGCTCGATCGTCCAGCGGTGATGAACGCGCTGACGCTGGAGATTTACGCCGAGTTGCGCGATCTGTTCGAGGCGCTGCGTTACGACGACGCGGTGAAGGCGGTCATCCTCACCGGCGCGGGCGAGCGCGCGTTTTGCTCCGGCGGCGATGTGCATGAAATCATCGGCGTGATGCTCGAGCGCGACATGCGCGCGCACTTGGAATTCTGCCGCATGACCGGCGCACTCGTCCGCCATATGCGTTTGCTCCAAAAGCCGATCATCGCCGCGCTCAACGGCATGGCGGCGGGCGCGGGCGCGGTCATTGCCCTTGCGTGCGATTTTCGGATCATGGCGGACGATGCGAAATTCGCGTTTCTGTTCACGCGCGTCGGCTTGACCGGCGCGGATATGGGCGCGGCGTTTTTACTGCCGCGCTTGATCGGACAGGGACGCGCGTTGGAACTTTTGACGTTCGGCGACGATGTGGGCGCGCCAACCGCTGAACGCATCGGTTTGGTGAATCGCGTTGTGCCGAAAGCGCAAGTGTTGCCGCTCGCGCAGGAATGGGCAGCGCGCTTGGCTCAAGGTCCGACGCTCTCCATCGGCATGACCAAGTTGCTGGTCAACAACGAATGGACGATGGACCTCGGCGCTGCCATCGAAGCGGAGGCGCAGGCGCAGGCATTGCTGATGATGGGCGAGGATCATCGCGCGTTTTACGAAGCGTTTGTCGCGAAGCGGAAGCCGGAGTTTAAGGGAAGGTGAGTAGGTGTGGGAGTGAGGGAGTGACTCTTGCACCTACACTCTCATGCTTCCATACTCAAACAACATGGAAAAACAATTTATCAATCCAAACACGCTCGCCAAACCAGCCGGTTACGCGCACGGCGTCAGCACGACCGGCGGTCGCTTACTCTTTCTCGCGGGTCAGCCGGGACTCGATGCAAATGGCAATGTCGTCGCGCCGGGCGACATTGTCGCGCAGTGTGCGCAGGCGTATGCGAATTTGAAAGTCGTGGTCGAAGCCGCCGGCGGCGCGCTGACCGATGTCGTCAAGTTGACGATCTACGTCACCGACAGAGCCGCGTACAAAGCGAACCGCAAAGCGATTGGCGCGGAGTACCGCCGAGTCTTCGGCAAGCATTATCCGGCGATGACGCTGGTCGAGATCAAGAGTTTGTTCGACGACGACGCGCTGATCGAGATTGATGGGTTCGCGGTCATCGGAGGGCTGCCCGCGAATCTCACGAATCAACGCTAATTTTTTCATTCGTGGGGATTCGCGAGATTTGCGGGAGAAAGAAGCGATGAATTTCTCACTCACCGAATCGCAGCAAAAAATCCAGGCGCAAGCCCGGGTATTTGCGCGTGAGCGCGTCGCGCCACTCTCGCGCGGGATGGACGAGCAGGGCGCGATGCCGTCGTCGTTCATCCAAGAACTAGCGAACACCGGTTTCTTGGGCGGACCGATCCCGCAAGAGTACGGCGGCGGCGGCTGGGACGCGGTGTCGCTCGCGTTGTGCTACGAAGAACTGGGACGCGTGGACTCGTCGGTGCGCGGAATGATGACGGTGCACACCAGTCTGGTGTCGCAGTGCATCTTGCAGTGGGGCGGCGACGCGCAAAAGCACGCGTACCTGCCGCGCCTCGCGCGCGGTGAGATGATGGGCTGCTACTGTCTCACCGAACCGAACGCCGGCTCGGACGCGGCGAGTATGGAAACCACCGCAACACGCGACGGCGACGATTACATTATCCGCGGCGAAAAAATTTGGATCACGAACGGCGGCATCGCACATCTGGCAATCATTTTTGCGAACGCGGAGCCAGCGCTCAAGCACAAAGGCATCTGCGCGTTTCTTGTTCATACTGACACGCCCGGTTTTCGCCGCGAGAAAATGCCGGGCAAAGAGTTGGGGCATCGCGCGTCGGATCACGCGCACGTTGTTCTCGACGATCTGCGCGTGCCAAGCTCAGCGCTCCTCGGCGCGCCCGGCGAAGGATTCAAGGTCGCGATGTCCGCGCTCGATCACGGACGGCTCGGCGTCGCGGCAGGCGCGCTGGGCGTCGGGCAGGCGTGTCTCGATGCGTGCGTCGAGTTTGCAAGAACGCGGCGGCAGTTCGGTCAGCGGATTGGCAATTTTGGAATGATTCAAAGCACGCTCGCGGATATGGCGGCGGACATTGACGCGGCGCGGCTGTTGGTCTATCGCGCGGCGTGGCTGCAAGACCAGGGCGTGCGCGCGACGCGCGAAACTTCGATCGCCAAATTGTTCGCGGTCGAGACGGCAGTGAAGGCGGCAAACGAAGCGGTGCTGCTGCACGGCGGACGCGGCTATTCGAATGAATTTCCAGTCGAGCGGTATTATCGCGACATCAAGGGGTTGCAAATCTACGAGGGCACCGCGCACATTCAACGCATCGTGATCGCGCGGGAGTTGGTGGGAAGGGAATGAGTGTGGGAGTATGAGAGTCACTCCCACACACCAGAGGAGGAGATAATGCAGATTATACGGGCGACCGATCTACCGCTGTACTATAATGCGGTGAATATACTCGAACACAATCTCGCCGAGCGCGCGAACAAGGTCGCGCTGCTCAGCGCGTCGCGTGAACTGACGTTTCGCCAAGTGTCGAACGAGGCGAACCAAGTCGGCAACGCGCTCAAGAAACTCGACGTGCGGATGGGTGAGTCGGTCGCGATCCTTGCGCCCGACTTGCCCGAATGGGTCACGGCGTTTTTCGGCATTATGAAGATCGGCGCGATTGCCGTCGGGATGAATACGCTGCTCAAGCCGCACGAGCACGCCTACATCCTGCGCGATTCGCGCGCGCGGGTCTTGATCGTGCACGCGCTGCTCTTGCCCGGCATCGAATCCATTCGCAGTGAACTAGAGTTCGTCAGACACATCATCGTCATCGGAGGTCCTTCGACTGCCTCTTCGACTCGCTCCGCTCGCTCAGAGTCTGCTCAGGATAGTCGCGCGCGCGATTTGGCGTTCGATGAATGGATCAAGAATGAAGCGACCGAACTCACCGCCGCGCCGACGCAGCGCGATGATTTCTGTTCGCTGAATTATTCCAGCGGGACGACCGGCGAGCCGAAGGGGATTTTGCACGCGCATAAGGATTATCCACTTACGGCGCAGCTGTGGGGCGTGAATGTCTTCGGCTTGCGCGAGTCCGATCGCACGGTCGCATCCGCGCGCTTGTTCTTCACGTTTGGCACCGGCGGCGTGCTCATCTTTCCGTGGTATGTCGGCGCGAGCGTCGTGCTGTTTCCCGAACCGCCGCGCCTCGCGCAAAACATTCTCAACGCGATTCAGAGGTTCAAGCCGACGATTCTCTACAACGCACCGACCGGCTATGCCGCGCTGCTGGCGATGGAAGATTTCCCGGACAAGTCCGACCTTTCATCGCTGCGATTGTGCGCGTCTGCCGGCGAATCACTGCCGGCGTCGATCTGGCACGCGTGGAAAGAGCGCACCGGTTTGGACATCATCGACGGGATCGGCTCGACCGAGAACTATCACATCTTCCTTTCGAATCGTCCCGGCGATATTCGACCGGGGAGCAGCGGCAAGCCCTTCCCCGGTTACGAGGTCAAGATCGTTGATGAAGAGGGCAAAGAAGTTCCGCAGGGTCAAATCGGCAATCTGCTCGTCAAGGGCGAGACTGCTGCGCTGTTTTATCTGCATCAGTACGCGCGCAGTCAGCGCACGTTCCTGGGCGAGTGGCTCTTCACCGGCGACAAATACTACGTGGACGAGGACGGCTACTACTGGCACGCCGGGCGCTCGGATGATATGCTGAAAGTCGGCGGCATCTGGGTTTCGCCGGTCGAAGTCGAAAGCACGCTCATCAGTCATCCGGCGGTTTTGGAATGTGCGGTCGTCGGACACGCGGACGCATCGAATCTCATCAAGCCGCGCGCGTTCGTCGTGTTGAAGGAAGGATTCAAACCATCGGACGAAATGACGAAAGAACTGATCGCGTACTGCAAAGAGAAGATGGCGGAATACAAGCGCCCGCGCTGGATCGAATTCGTACCTGAATTGCCCAAGACGGCGACGGGCAAGATTCAGCGCTTCAAGATGCGCGAACTGTAGGGAAACGGGTAGGGTAAGACTACTCAATCGAGTAGTAGACGATGTGGTGAATGTCCCGTATAATCGTTCAGGTAGTATGGACTGCCATCGAACTGCTCATTCGATCAGAAGGGGGGAATGTCCATCGGTCGGCTAACGGCAAAATAGAATCCCTGTAGAATCGAACTCACGGAAGGTTATCTACCCTAAGGAAGGGGGAAATTCAACATGAGCGACCAACACAAGTTCTTGTTGGACGAAAGTAAGTTACCTAAGGCATGGTACAACATCAACGCCGACATGCCGGTTCCGCCTCAACCCTACCTGCATCCGGGGACGATGCAGCCCGTCACCCCAGATTTCCTCAGCGTTCTGTTCCCGATGAATCTGATCATGCAAGAGGTCAGCCCTGATCGTTGGATCGAAATCCCGGAGCCAGTGCGCGACATTTACAAGCTCTGGCGACCAACCCCGATGTACCGCGCACTGCGGCTTGAGAAAGCGCTCGACACCCCAGCTCACATCTACTACAAGTACGAAGGCGTCAGCCCGGTCGGCTCGCACAAGCCGAACACCGCGGTGGCGCAGGCGTTCTTTAACAAGGAAGCCGGTACCAAAGCGTTGACGACTGAGACCGGCGCGGGGCAGTGGGGCGCTGCGCTGGCGATGGCGTGCAATTTCTTCGGGATCGATCTCGAAGTGTACATGGTCAAGGTTTCGTACGGGCAGAAGCCGTACCGCCGCATCATCATGGAAAACTTTGGCGCGAAGGTCTACGCCAGTCCCACCGATCGCACGCAGTACGGCAAGAGCGTGCTCGCGCAAGATCCGAATTCGCCCGGCTCGCTCGGCATGGCGATTTCGGAGGCGGTTGAAGTCGCGGCGACGTCCAACGGCGCGAAAAAGTACTCGCTCGGCTCGGTGCTCGGTCATGTGCTGATGCACCAGACCGTCGTCGGACTGGAAGCGCTGGACCAGATGGAAATGGCGGGCGAGTATCCGGATATGGTCATCGGCTGCGCCGGCGGCGGCTCCAACTTTGCCGGGTTCACGTACCCGTTCCTCTGGAAAAAATTCACCGAAAAGAAAAAGATCCAAGTCATCGCGGTCGAGCCGGCGTCGTGCCCGAGCATGACGAAAGGTGAGTACGTGTTCGATTACGGCGACTCGGCGGCAATGGCGCCCATCGTCAAGATGTACACGCTGGGGCACACGTTCATCCCGCCGGGAATCCATGCTGGCGGCTTGCGCTATCACGGCATGGCAGCGAGCGTCAGCGCGCTCGTGAAGCACGGCGACATCGAAGCGCGCGCGGTCAAGCAGCTCGAGACGTTTGAAGCGGCGGTGCAGTTCTCCAGGTCCGAGGGCATCATCCCCGCGCCGGAATCCGCGCACGCCATCCGCGTCGCGATCGACGAGGCGCTGGCATGCAAAAAGTCCGGACAGAAGAAAGTGATCGCATTCAATCTGTCCGGGCACGGACACTTTGACATGATGGCGTACGAACAGTACCTGCACGGACAGTTGCAGGATTTCGAGTATCCAGCGGACAAGGTCGCAGAGGCGATGACGCATCTGCCCAAAGTGCCGGCAATGGGATAGACTGACCTAACCCCCAACCCCCTTCCCTCGTAGGGAAGGGGCAAGGGGGATAGGTTGTGTAACCATCATGCACAAGAAACTCTTCATTCCCGGACCCGTCGAAGTTCTGCCCGATGTTTTGGAAAAACTAAGTACTCCTATGATCGGTCACCGGACAAAAGAGTACGGTGAGTTTCATGCGCGAGTGAGAGCAAGACTTCAACAACTTCTTTCCACGAAGAATAAAGTGTTTCTCGCCACTTCGTCCGGCACGGGCGTCATGGAAGCGTGCGTTCGCAATTGCGTTTCCAAACGGCTGCTGAATCTGATCTGCGGCGAGTTCGGCGAACGCTGGTACGAGATTGCGATAGCGAATGGAAAGGAAGCTGACCCGCTGCGCGTGGATTTGGGCAAGGCGATCAAACCGGAAATGGTCAAGCGCGCGCTGGCAGCAGGGCAATACGATGCGGTCGCGCTGACGCACAACGAGACCAGCACCGGCGTAATGAACCCGCTTGCCGAGATCGGCGCGGTGATGCAAGAGTTTCCCGACGTGATCTTTATGGTGGACGCGGTGAGTTCGATGGGCGGCGCGCGGATCGACGTTGATGGGTGGGGAATCGATGTGTGTCTTTCGAGCACGCAGAAGGGATTCGGACTGCCGCCGGGCTTTGCCGTCTGCTCGGTGAGCGATAAAGCGATCCGCCAAGCCGCGACGGTTGCGAACCGAGGTTTCTATTTCGATTTTCTGGTCTTTGACGAATACGACGCGAAGGATCAGACTCCCACGACTCCCTCTCTTCCGCACATCTTTGCGCTGGACTATCAGCTCGACAAGTGGTTCAAGGATGGATTGGAAAAACGCTACGCGTGTCACATTCAAATGGCGCAAGCGTGCCGGAGTTGGGCGAAGGAGCACGGCTTTGGTCTCTTCGCTGAACCAGGTTACGAGTCGGTCACACTGACCACAGTGAACAACACGCGTGGCGTCAACGTTGCCGCGTTGAACACCGAACTCGGTAAGCGCGGTTTTATGATCTCCGCCGGGTACGGCAGATTGAAGGAGCAGACGTTCCGCATCGCGCACACCGGCGATCTCACTCTAGCCGATTTGAACGGACTGCTCGGCGTCATCGACCAGATTCTCGGATAATCGGATGCCAAAGATTCTCGTTTCCGATTCGATCGCGCGCGAGGGCATCGAGATTTTGCGCCGCAGCGCCGAGGTCGTCATGGACGACAAGATCACGACCGACGCGCTGATTGTGGCGATACCGGCGTATGATGCGCTGGTCGTCCGCAGCCGGACGAAGGTGATCGCGCCAGTCATCGACGCGGCGACGCGCTTGCGCGTGATCGGGCGCGCCGGCGTCGGACTCGACAACATCGATTGCGAAGCTGCCGCGCGGCGCGGCATTGTCGTTGTGAACAGTCCGGCGAGCGCGATGATCTCGGTCGCGGAGCACACCATTGGTTTAATGGTCGCGTTGGCGCGGTTCATCCCGCAGGCGGACGCGTCGCTCCGGCAGGGCGCGTGGGAGAAGAACAAATTTCTCGGCATCGAGCTGAGCGGCAAGACGCTCGGCATCGTCGGGCTGGGGCGTATCGGTTCGATGGTCGCGGTGCGCGCGGAGGCGTTTGGGATGCGCGTGCTCGCGTACGACCCGTACATCAAGGGCGAACGCGCCGAGACGTTTGGCGCCACGCTGCTTGAATCGCTGGAGGACTTGCTCGCGATCAGCGATTTCATTTCGATTCACACGCCGCTAGCGCCGAACACCCGCGGGTTGATCGGCGCGGAGAAGATGGCGCAGCTGAAACCGGGGGCGCGGCTGATCTCGTGCGCGCGCGGCGGCGTGGTCGACGAAAAAGCGCTGTTCGCTGCGCTGGAAAGCGGGCAGCTTGCCGGCGCCGCGCTCGACGTATTCGAGACTGAGCCGCCGGGCGACAACCCGCTGCTTCATCATCCCAGAGTGGTCGTCACGCCGCACCTCGGCGCGATGACCGAAGAAGCGCAGACCCGCGCCGCGATTGATGTGGCTGAACAAATAGTAGAGACACTTCAGAAATCGTGACGTGTGACGTGTGGCGAGAAGCACTCGCGACACTCGTCACTCGCCCCCGTCATTTCGAGATAACATGGACGTTGCCGAAATCACTCTGCGGATTGTCCGCGCCGACGACATTATCCTGCATGAAGGACAAGACCCACTCGTCGTCAAGAAGCTCGCCGAGCGTCTGCGGGCGGACCGAATCTTGCGGAATCCGCCGATTGTCGCAGAAGCGGATCGGCGCTACATCGTGCTTGACGGCGCGACGCGTTCGGGCGCGATCAAGTACTTGGGCATCCGCGACACCCTCGTGCAGGTAGTGGATTATGCCGCGCGTGACATCTGTCTTGACTCGTGGCACCATTTGATTCAGAGAATAACGCCCAGCGATTTGTTGGACGAGATCGGCGCAATCGAAGGCGTAACCATCGAACGCGTCGACCCGAAGCAAGCCGAACACAATCTGATGTTGCGCAAGATTCTGTGTTACATCGTCCTGCGCAACAACGCGACGTATGAAGTGCGCGGCGGCGAAGAGCTTGAAGCGAGTGTCGGCAGACTGAACAAGATTGTTGGACTCTACAGAGGTAAAACCGAAGTCTATCGCGCGATCACGACCCAAGTGGACGTTCTCACGCGCGAGTATCCCGATCTCAGTATGGTCATTGTGTTCCCGCGTTACACTCCGTCCGAAGTGACGCGGTTGGCGTTGAATGGCGCCAAGCTGCCGATGGGCATCACGCGGCATCTGATCGGCGGGCGCGCGATCGGAATCAACGTCCCGCTCGACCAGTTGGCTTCTGAAGAATCGCTTGAAGAAAAAAATGTGTGGCTCCAAAAATGGCTCACGGAAAAAATCCACGCGCGCAAGGTGCGGTTTTATCAAGAACCGGTGTTTGTGTTTGATGAATAATGAGGAGCGAGCGCTCTCTAGCGCGACATGACGGCGTTAGAGAACGCCTTTCTCCTGCAGAAGGATACCATATGACCCAACAAGTTGTCCTCGGCAATGAAGCGATTGCGCGCGGGTTGATCGAAGCCGGCGTCAGCGTCGCGACGGCATATCCCGGCACGCCCAGTTCAGAAATTCTCCCCGCCGTGATCGAGTGGAAGAAAAAACTCGGGCTGAACATTTACGTCGAGTGGTCGGTCAACGAAAAGGTCGCGCTCGAAGTCGCGCTCGCCGCGAGCTGGGCGGGCAAGCGCGCGGTCGTGGCGATGAAGCAGGTCGGGCTTAACGTCGCGAGCGACCCGCTGCTCAGCGCGGCGTACACCGGCGTGGTGGGCGGCTTCGTCGTGATCTCGTGCGACGATCCCGGGCCGTACTCGTCGCAGACGGAGCAGGACACGCGGCTGTTTGCCATCTTCGCCAAGGTGCCGGTGCTCGATCCGTCCACGCCGCGTGAAGCGCAAGCGATGGTGCACGCCGCGTTCGCTCTATCGGAAAAATATCGCGTGCCGGTGATCTTGCGCCCGGCGATGCGCGTTTCGCACGCGCGGCAGAACATCACGCTGGATGAGGTGGATGCGTCGCCGCGCTTTGCTAAATTCAAGAAAGACCCGGCGCGCTGGGCAGCCACGCCGCGCTATCGGTTGGTCTTGCACAAAGAACTGAACGAGAAACTGGCGCAGATCGAAGCCGAGTTTGAAACATCCAGTTTAAATTCGGAAACTCTCCCGCACTCCCATACTCCCACCACTCGATACCCTCTCGGCATCATTGCGTCCGGCGTGCCGTACACCACCGCGTGCGAGTTGCTGGACGAATTCGACGTCACGGTACCGCTCCTGAAAATCGGCACGGTCTATCCGCTGCCGCGCCAACGCGTGAGCGATTTCATTGCGCGCTGCGAACGCGTCCTGATCTTGGAAGAACCGGACGCGGCAATCGAATACCAAATTGCCGATCGCCGTAATGTCCTGGGACGACTGGATGGCACGATTCCGAACGCCGGCGAACTATCGCCCGACGCGCTCTATCCTGTTTTCGCGCGCGTGCTCGCCGACGTAAAACTCTACGTTGCGGCGACGCCGGCGCTCGATCCAATTTGGAACGAGGCGCTCAAATCCGTTCCGCTGCCGGCGCGCCCGCCGCGTCTGTGCCCCGGCTGCGGGCATCGTTCCGCGTTCTATTCGATCCGCCGCGTGTTTCCCAGCGCGTTCTTCGCGAGCGACATCGGCTGCTACACGCTGGGCACGAACTTGCGCGCGGTCGACACCTGCCTCGACATGGGCGCGGCGATCACGGTTGCGACCGGGCTGTACCACGCGTACAAGCTCGACGGCAAGCAGCAGTCGCTCGTTGCGACGATTGGCGACGCAACCTTCATTCATTCGGGTATCACCGGGCTGGCGAACGCTGTGCATACCGGCGCGCGGTTCGTCCTCGTCATTCTCGACAACACCACGACCGCGATGACCGGCTTTCAGCCGACGCTCGATCAGACCCGGCTGGCGGATGGCGGCGCGGGCGCGCGCGTCGCGATCCCCGACCTGGTGCGCGCGTGCGGCGTGAAATTCCTGCGCGAGTCCGATCCGTACTATCAGGACGATTTCCAGTCGGTGTTGAAGGAAGCCGAGGCGTTCACGCAATCGGACGAGGGCGGGGTCGCGGTCGTCATCGCGCAGCGACCGTGCGTGCTGTACGATCGCTCACCGATTGACGAGCATCCGATCAAGGTCACCGTGACCGATGAGTGCGACGGCTGCAAATACTGTCTCGTCGCGTTCGAATGTCCCGCGCTCGTGATGAACGCAGCGACCAACAAAGTGGAAGTCGACCGCAAGATTTGTGTGGACTGCGGACAGTGCATCGACGCGTGTTACAAGAACTTTATCGTCGAGACGAATCCCGTGACGATTTTCGAGCTGGCAGAAAAAGTGGGATCCGATCAGAGGATTGCGGAGTAGCTGGAGGGTTCTATTGCTCGCGGTAGTAGCGTTGCAGGAATTCGTCCGGACGTAGCACCGCATTGTCTTGGGAATAGGATTCTCCGCACGGACAATTGTCAACTGGATAAAACCTCGGAATGGATTCCAAAATTCTTTTGGCTGGGATCGGCGGACAGGGCGTCCTGTTCGCGCACCAGGTGCTCGCTGATTGCGCGGTGGCAGCCGGGCTGAACGTGACGGGCGCGGAAACGCACGGCATGAGTCAGCGCGGCGGCTCGGTCGTCTCGCATCTCAAGATCGGCGCTGGGAGCGCGCCGCTGATCCGCCAAGGCACCGCGGATTTCCTACTGGCGTTTGATGCGGCGGAGGCGTACCGCAACCTGTCGTTCGTTCGGCGCGGTGGAACTGTGATCGTCAATTATGCTTCGGGCGATTTTCCAAACGAGAAGGTGGTGGGACCTCTGGCGAATCTACACGTCGCCGCGCGCGTACTCGATGCGGATGGCATTGCAAGAAGACTGGGACGCGTGTCGGCGGCGAACGTCGCGCTGCTCGGGTTCGCGTGCACATGCGACGGATTTCCCCTCACGCGCGAGGCGCTCCGTGACGCGCTGGCTCGCATCGTGCGTCCGCAATTTCTGGAACTGAATGCGCAGGCATTCGACGCAGGAGTCAACGCGGGCATGGAAAATTCATGACGATGGGAAATCGTTCCGCGCCAGCAGCTGGCTGCTCGTCCGTGCCGACGGACGCCCGGCGCATGCCCCGGCGTGGCGATTTGAATCGCCAGACTTGGTTTTTTCAAGCGTCCCGTGATACAATACGAACAGGTAGAATTCCGGCGAAGGCCAGCACCTTCGCTTTGCGATGATCAAAGAGTTCAACGGTGAAACCTTTCGAGTACTTTGCCCCCAGCACCCTCACTGAAGCGATTTCCCACCTCAGCCAATTTGGCGACGACCCTTCGACTGGCGCTCAGGGACGCGCGCTTGCCGGTGGAACCGATTTGCTGATTCGCATGAAGCGTAAACAGTGGCTGCCGCGCGCGGTCGTTAGTCTGCGCCGCGTCCCCGACCTGCGCGACATTTCGCTCAACGGCGAGCTGCGCCTCGGCGCGTGTGTCACACTCACCGATCTGATTCGCTCGCCGATCATCCGCGAGCGCTATCCCGTCCTCGCCAAGACCGCGAGCAAGATGGCGGGCGTGCAAGTCCGCAACCTCGCGACGGTCGGCGGCAATCTGTGCAACGCCTCGCCTGCCGCAGACACCGCGCCGCCGCTCATCGCGCTGAACGCGCGTGCGGTGATCGTCGGCGCGAACGGCGAGCGCGTCGTGCCGCTCGACGAGTTCTTCGTCGGTGTCGGCAAGTCCGCGCTTGCGCCCGGCGAGATACTGCGCGAGATTCTCGTGCCGCGGCAGGACGATTCGATGCGCGCGTCCTACACCAAACTAGAGCACCGCGAGGCGATGGACATTGCGATTGTGAGCGTGGGAGTCTGGGCGAGGTTGGAAGTTGGACAACCAATCTGCAAGGATGTGCGGATTGTGTTGGGCGCGGTCGCGCCAACGCCGCTGCGCGCGCGAAGAGCAGAAGAAATCTTACGCGGCAAAGAGTTGACCGAGGAGCGGATCCGAGAAGCGGCGCGTGTCGCGGTCACCGAAGCGCAACCGATTGACGATGTGCGCGGCAGCGCGTGGTATCGGCGGGAGATGCTCGAGGTGCTGACACGAAGACAACTCGACGCCATGACTGAACGCCATTGATCCGAAACCAAAGAATCGGAGACTTGAGGTGGTTGATGCCCAAAAACAAAATTTTCACCGAATACGCTCCTCACCCGGTAGGCCCGTATTCGCAGGCAATCGTCGCAGGAAACACGATTTACGTCGCGGGACAGGGTGGCATGGATCCGTCGTCGAGCAAAATTCTCAACGCGACGTTTGAAGAAGAAGTGACCCGCACCTTTGAGAACATCAAAGCGATCCTGGCTGCGGCGGGCGCGACAATGAATGATGTTGTCAAGGTCACCGTCTACCTTGCCGATCTGAACAATTTTGGGCGGATGAACGAAATCTACAAAAAGTATTTTAGCGCGGACCCTCCCGCCCGCGCCACGGTCGGCGCGTCACTTTTGTTTGGCACACAGATTGAAGTGGACTGTATCGCCGTGAAGGATCGCCCATGAAAACCCTACGGATCGAAGAAATGACCTGGCAACAGGTCAAGCAAGCGATGGAGCAGGGTTATCGGCGCGTCATCTTTGCGCTCGGCTCGATCGAACAGCACGGTCCGCATTTGCCGCTCGTGACCGACGCGCTCATTGGCGATGCGCTTGCCTTGCGTGTTGCGGAGAAACTGGGCAACACACTCGTCGCGCCGACGATTCGACCTGGATGCTCTGAACACCACATGCGCTTTCCTGGGTCGCTCTCAATTTCGAGCGAGCTGCTCGCGGCGATCACGCGGGCTTACTGCGAATCGTTGGCGCATCACGGCTTTGAAACGATTTTCTTGTTGCCTTCGCACGGCGGCAACTTTGCGACTGTTGCACGCATTGCGCCCGAACTCAATCGCGATATTCGCGCCAAGGTCGTCGGCTTTTCCGATTTGGTTGAATTTCAAAAAGTTACAGACGCTATCGCAGCGCGCTTTGGAGTGACGCCACCCGAATCGGGCGCGCACGCCGGTTGCTCTGAGACATCGCTGATTCTCGCGGAACGCGCGGATCTCGTTCACATGGATCAAGCCCAGGTCGGTTTCGTCGGCGATTTTATAAAACTCGCGCAAGAGCTCAAGCCAGGTTCGGCGGGCTTTGGTATGAAATTCGACGATATTTCGCCTATCGGCGTGCTAGGCGATCCGCGCAGCGCGCGCGCTGACATCGGACGTGAGTTGTTGGAAGGGCTTGCCGATCACTTGGCAGCGTTCTACCGTGCTGCGCTGACAGCCAGCCCATGATTGAGGAAATAGAAAGGAGGTCATTCACGCCAATTGAAGTTCGACCGTTGTCTCTGGATGAGGGGACAGCGAACACCTGCTTGATGATGAGAGCGATCTCTTTCGAAGGAGGAGAAAAGTGGTTCGATTTAATTCCTGCGCGCGTTTGATTGTTGGACTCGCACTAGTCCTGGTAGCAATCGCCGCGTGCGCCGCGCCAACCGCCGCGCCGGCACCAACTGCAGCGCCCGCGCAACACGCCGCGACCACCGCACCGGCTCCTGCTACGACTTTGCCTGCACCCGCCGCGGCGACCAACTTTAGTATTGCTATCGGCGTGGACATGGACACGCTCGACCCCGCTCAACTAACGACCACGACCGTCGCCAACGTCTTGGATTACATGATGGAAACATTGACGACGATTGACAAAGACGGCAAGCTGCTCCCCATGCTCGCGAAATCCTGGACGATTTCGCCAGACGGTTTGACGTACACCTTCACACTGCAAAGCGGCGTCAAGTTCCACGATGGCACGACGCTCGATGCCGCAGCCGTCAAAGCCAACCTCGATCGCCTTTTGGATCCCGATGTCAAGGTAACGCAACGGTCTTCGTTCTTGGTGATCAAAACTGTTGAGGCGGTGGATGCGTCCACAGTCAAGATCACATTGAAGAATACGTACCCGCCACTCTTGCTGGCGCTTTCGCAGACCACGAGCGCAATTCTTTCGCCCGCGTCCATCGACAAAGCCAGACCCGACTATAAGAATGTCACACAACCGGTCGGCACTGGACCGTACGTCTTCAAAGAATACACCAAGGGCAGCCAGGTCGTCGTGACCAAGAACCCGAATTATTGGGGCAAGAAACCGTACTATGACACGGTAACGGTTCGCATCGTTCCCGAAGCCGCGACGCGTGAGAGTTTGCTTCTCGCTGGTCAGGTGGACGCGATCATCCTGCCACCCATCTCCGACATTCCCGCGCTCCAGAAGAACTCTGCCGTCAAGGTTCTCATGGCGCCCAGCGATCGCATTATCTACATCGGGCTGAACAACACGGTCAAGCCGCTCGACAATCCCAAAGTGCGCCAAGCGTTCAACTATGCTGTGAACAAGGAAGAGATTCTCAAGACGATTCTCTTCGGCGCGGGGTACGCGCTGGATGCCCCAATTGCGCCGAGCGTGTTTGGCTACTGCAAGGTAGGCTCGTACGACTACAATCCGGACAAGGCGAGAGCGTTGTTGAAAGAAGCGGGTGTCACAACGCCGCTCAAACTTTCGTTCATCTCGCCCACCGGTCGGTACGTCCAAGATTTCCAGGCGTCGCAAGCGATTGCCGGTTACCTGAAAGATGTCGGCATTGAAACCGATCTCAAGACGATGGATTGGCCCTCGTACGTCGCCACCATCACCAAACCGCAAGCCGAGAACACGACTAACTTGCACTTGCTCGGCTGGGCACCTGGTTTTCTCGACGCGTCGCAGGCGATGCCGATCTATCGCACGGATCAAATCGTTCCCAAGGGACTCGCGACCTCCTTCTACTCGAACCCCAAAGTGGACGCGATGATCAACGCTGCGGACGAGGAGCCGGATGCGACCAAGCGCGCCCAGATGTATTGCGACATCAACAAAATCGTCTGGGACGAAGCGCCGATGATCTTCCTGTGGAACCAAGCGTTCCCCATCGCGTACTCCGCCAAAGTGCAGAATGTCAGTTATCTGCCCATCGAAAAGTTCAGCACTCTCGACGCGCAACCGGCGCAGTAGTTTTTGCATCGTAGGGGCGAGGTCACCTCGCCCCTACACCAGGTAAAATCGTGTTACGGTACATTCAACAACGTCTCGTTGCCGCGGTGATTACGTTATTCGGGATCACGATCATTGTCTTTCTGATGCTCCACCTGTTGCCGGGTGATCCTGCGCGCGTGATTGCCGGACTCCTTGCGACCGAAGAAGATGTCGCGCGCTTGCGGACGCAACTCGGTCTCAATCAGCCCCTGCTCGTGCAATACTGGGATTTTCTTAGCCATCTCTTGCGCGGCGATTTGGGAGTTTCGGCGCGCACCGCGCAACCGGTTTTGACCGAAGTGATGGCGCGCTTGCCCGCGACGATGGAACTCGCGATCATCAGCACGGTGCTGGCATCCTTCTTTGGAATTGTTGGCGGAGTCATTGCCGCGACGCGCCGCAACTCGTTCATCGATTATCTGATTTCGGCGCTGACGCTCTTCGGCGCTTCGATGCCGGTGTACTGGCTGGGGTTGATGCTCATCATTCTCTTTGCGGTGCAATGGCGCCTGTTACCTGCCGCCGGCAATGACGGACCGGCGAGTTTCATCTTGCCTTCGTTGACGCTCGCCGCGTTTTCGGTCGCGTTGATCGCGCGAATGACGCGGTCGAGTATGCTGGAGGTGCTGGGGCACGATTACGTACGCACCGCGCGCGCCAAGGGGATGAGCGAACGCCGCGTGGTCTTTCATCATGCGCTCAAGAATGCGTTCATTCCGGTCCTCACGGTGATCGGTCTTCAGTTTGGCGCACTGCTCGGCGGCGCGGTGCTGACCGAATCGGTGTTCGGCTGGCCCGGTCTCGGACTCTTGTTACTCGACTCGATCTCCGCGCGCGACTATCCAACCGTTCAAGGCGTCGCTCTGGTCTTCGCGACGATCTTTATCTTGCTCAACGTGTTGGTCGATATATTGTATGCGTACCTCGATCCGCGCATTCACTATGCTTAACTTTAACGGCGCAGTCCACTTTGAAAGAATTCAGCCGGCGCTCGACATCTGGCGACGTTTCTTGCGCCGTCGTTCCGCCGTGCTTGGGCTTGCCATCTTGCTCACCTTGATCGCGTTGAGTGTCGCCGCGCCGCTTTTGACGTCGAACGATCCCGAACACCAGAAATTGTCCCAGGCGATGATCGCACCCTCGCTGCAATTTCCACTCGGCACCGATTATTTGGGGCGCGATATGGCCACACGGTTGCTCTACGGCGCGCGGTGGTCGCTCACGATCGGTTTTCTCGCGGTCACGCTCGGTCTCGCAGTCGGCGTGCCGCTGGGCGCGGTCTCCGGTTATTATGGTGGTTGGACGGATTTGATCATTCAGCGCTTCGCCGACATTCTGCTTTCGTTTCCCGGTTTTTTGCTCGCGCTTTCGCTCGTCGCGATTCTGGGCGTCGGCTTGCAAAATGTCATCATCTCCGTCGGCGTCAGCGCGATTCCGTCTTTCATTCGCCTAGTGCGCGGCTCGGTGCTGACGATTCGCCATCAGACCTATGTCGAAGCGGCGCACTCGGTTGGCGTGCGCGATGGCAGAATTATTCTGCGCCATGTCATGCCCAACGCGATGGCGCCGGTGATCGTCCAGGCGACGCTCAATCTGGGGACGGCGATTCTGGTCGCGGCGGGGCTGGGTTTCTTGGGCTTGGGTGTGCAATCGCCGACGCCGGAATGGGGCGCGATGCTGGGCGAGGGACGCAGTTATATTTTCAGTGCGTCGTATATGGCGACTTTTCCGGGCATTGCGATTTTTCTCGCCGTGCTTGGCTTCAACCTGATGGGCGACGGCTTGCGTGACGCATTGGATCCGCGCTTGCGGCATTTGTGAAAGGAAAGGAAAATATGTACCTCGTCAACGGTCGCGTCATCACAATGGCAGGCGTACTCCACGCGCGCGCGATGCTGCATTTGAGCGAAGGGCGCATCGCGGCTGTAATTCCGAATGGAACACCGCCTGCCGATACCGCGCCGTCGGACATTTTGGATCTGAGCGGCAAGACCGTTCTGCCCGGATTGATCAACTGTCACATGCACATTCTTCTCGATGCGAGTCCCGATCCCGATGCGGCAGTGCGGCGCGAACCTTTGGCATATCTAACTCTGCAAGCCGCGCAGCGCGCCAGAGAAATATTGCGCGCCGGCATTACGACCGCGCGGGATATGGGCGGCGTCGAACACGCGGACATCGCGCTCAAGCGCGCGATTGCGGAAGGAACAATTGAGGGTCCGCGTTTGCTCGTCAGCGGAAAATGCGTTACGATGACGGGCGGACATGGCTGGAGGATGGGCAGGGAAGCCGACGGTCCAGTCGAAGTTCGCAAAGCCGCGCGCGAGCAAATGAAAGCCGGCGCGGATCTCATCAAAATGATGGCGACCGGCGGAGTGATGACGCCGGGCGTCGAACCGGGTGCGGCGCAGTTCACACCGGAGGAATTACAAGCCGGGGTAGACGAAGCGCACAAAGCCGGTCGCCGCGCCGCGTCCCACGCGCAAGGCGCGACCGGCATCAAGAATGCGTTGCGCGCCGGGATCGATTCCATCGAGCATGGCATCTATTTGGACGAGGAGGCGATCGATCTTTTTCTCAAGACGGGCGCGTATCTCGTGCCCACTTTGGCTGCGCCGCACTTTATTCTCAAGGGCGGACTCGCGGCGGGGATTCCGGCGTATGCCGTCGAAAAGACCAAGCGCGTGGCGGAGACGCACTGTCAAAGCGTGGGAATGGCGCATCGCGCCGGCGTCAAAATTGCGGCGGGCAACGATGCCGGCACGCCGCTCAACCCGCACGCCGATTTGGTCACCGAATTGGAGTTGATGCTTGGCGTCGGTTTTACGCCGATGGAAGCGCTGAACTCTGCCACGCGCGCGGCAGCCGACTTGCTCGGCTTGAGCGATGTCGGAACGATTGAGGTTGGCAAGCGCGCTGACTTGATCGTTCTGCAGCAAGACCCGTTGAGCGACCTATCTGCATTGCGGCACGTCAACTTGATCTTCAAAGAGGGAAAGCGGGTTCAATAGTTGAATGGATTCGGCGTCTGAAAGGGTGAAAATCGGTTGAAACCGATTGCGTGTCAACCTGATTGATCGGGTTTGTACTTGGTTAGTTGTCAACTATAATGCTTGTTGACTCGGATTTGGATTGGCGTGACTGGTTCGA
>JBBIJS010000006.1:0-22716 GCA_037445855.1 Chloroflexota bacterium
GCGAGCGCGAGCATCGTCGCGTACTCGTAGCGCGCGTCCTTGACCGGCGGCGAGACGGAACGTTCCAGCGCGAGCCATTCGCGCGCGCCGCGCCGCGTGATCGCCGCGGAGAGTTTCGTACCGCCGAAATCGAGAGCGAGTATAAGCTCTTCAGACATTTTGGACACAGACAAACACAGACGAACGCTGACTACTGGCGACTGACTACTGTCCGTGCTGAATCTTGAGCATCTCGCAGATCGCGTGCGTCATCGCGAGGTGCACATCTTCAATTTGCCCCATCACGCTCGACGGCACGTTGACGTGAAGTTCCACGCGGTCTTTGAGCTTGCCGCCGTCGAAACCGGAAAAGCCAACCGTGACCAGCCCGCGTTTTTCCGCTGCCTCCAAGCCGCGCAAAACGTTCGGCGAGTTGCCGCTGCCGCTAAAGCCAATCGCGATGTCGCCGCGCTCTGCCAGCGCGATGAGCGGCTCGGCAAAAACGCTGTCGTAGCCGACATCATTCGCGTACGCGGTCAGCGTCGGCATATTATCGTTGAGACAAAGCACCTTAAAGCGCGGACGGTCCGGTTGAATCGTGCCCTTGCCCAAGTCGCACGCCAAATGCGACGCGGTCGAGCCGCTGCCGCCGTTGCCAAACGAGTACACGCGCCGACCTTCCACACGCGCGCGTTCGAGTCGCGCGATGACGGCATCCACGCGGTCGAGCGCGGCGGTTCTCAAGAGGCGTTGTTCGATTTCAAAATACTCTTGCAGAGAATTCATCGTTACCTCCGATGACATTATACCAGACATCCCAGCGCAAACAAAAACGCCGAGCGGTTTCTTTCGCTGCGGCAGCGTGTGTCGGAAAAGAACCGTGTTCGCCGTTGGCGACACGGCAAAGCGGAGTCGCGTCCGCGCGCAGTATGGCGCGGGTTGCCTAAAGGAAAGAAACACAATCGCGGGAGAGAATTACTCTCCCGCGATTTCTTCGCGCGAACTTGCCAAAGGAACGGTCTTACCGATTGAGCAGTTGTCCTATTTGCCGGGCACGGTCGGACTGGAGACAACGGAAGCCGGGTAACAAGTTCCATCCCAGGTGCAGAAGGTGAAGAGCACTTGAGCGACGTTCGCCGGGACATTAGCGCCGCTCAGACCCGTGACGAGAGTGAACGGACCGCTCGCGCCGCCGGGCGGAATGTCATTCACAATCCACTGCGCCGTGCTGCCGACCACTTGCGCCGGATTGCCAAAGTAATCGGACTGAATCAAGGCAAGCCCGCTGGGCAGCGTGTCGCGTAATTGGACTTCACTGATTGTTCCACCGTGGTTCAGAATGTTGACCGTGTAGGTCACCACATTGCCGCTCTTGACCGCATCCATTTGCACTTCGGCGGGCGGATACCACTTGCCGGGCCAATAGACGCCATTCATCTGCATCACGTACGCTTCGACGTCGGCAATGTCTTGCTGGCTCAGCTTCTTCGTGTCACCCCACGCCGGCATCAGGTCTTTGGGGTTTGGACCCGCGGGACGCGAGCCGTGCTGCAGAAACACGTCGAGCGCCGCCGCGAAGATCGCGGGATCGCCCTGCGAGTCTCCCACAAAGCCCGGATCGATCGGGTTGACCACCGGCACGGTTCCGTCGTTCGAACCGGGATTGTCCTCGCCCATCGCGCCGCGATCGCCGTGGCACGTGGAGCAGTTCTTGTCGAAAACCGCGCGCCCAGCGAGCGGGTCGCCGTGGATGGACGCCGCCGCGCCGACCGCGGTAATGTCCACGCCGGTGACGTTGGGCAGCGGATTGGGCGTTGGCGCTGCTGCCAACGCAAGCTGCCACGTGAGCATCAGCGCAAGCGCAACGAGCAAGAATAGAACCAGAACTTTTCTGTGGTTCATACAAACCTCCTAGTTTGTAGAGTGGATTAGGTCCGGTAGAATTATTCTCACGGATTCAAACTCATAACGTAGGCAATCAAATCGGCGATTTGCTGCGGCGTCAATTTCTTTTCATCGCCGAACGCGGTCATCACATTCGCGGGGCTGGGTCCGTCCGGCGTCGAACCATGCTCGACGAAGAGATCGACCGTGAGCGCGAATTGCGCTGCATCGCTCCCCTTGACCAGTGGGTCGATCGGATTCAGCGCGGGGATCGTGCCATCGGTTGAACCGGGATTCGACTTGCCGCCCTTGCCCTGCGTGCCGTGACATTTCTGGCAATTGCTGACGAAGAGCGCCGGACCATGCGACGGATCGCCTTTGAGATTTTGCGTGATTGCCGCGCCGGGCGCGCTGCAATTCGCTTTGCCGCAGTTGGGCGCCACGCCTTGCCCGCTTGCTCCGGCTGTCGGCGCGACGGTTGGAGACGGCGCGGCGGTGGTTGCCGTCGCAGCAGCCGTGGTGGACGTCGGCGCGGCTGTCGGTGCGGCAGTCGTCGGTGATGCCGCGGCTTGCGTGGCTGGCGCGGTGGTTGGTGCTGCCACGACTGCCGCGGTGGTCGGCGTGGGCGCTAGCGCGACGACCGTCGGCGTCGGCTGGGCGGTAACTTGCGCCGCCACCGTTGGCGTGACGATCGTCGTCGAAGGCGCGGTTTGCCACGCGCGGATGTACGCGACGACGTTGTTGATCTGCGCGGGCGACAGCACCGCGCCCCAGGTTGGCATCCCTTTCGCGGGGCGACCGTTCGCGACCGTTTGGCGGAACCAGTTGTCATCGAACTGGCTCAGCAAATCTTGCGAGTTTAGCGCGGGCGCGTTCTTCGTGCCTTGACCATTGTCGCCGTGACACGCATAGCAGATCGAAGAAAAAATGAGTTGACCCTGCGCAATATCGGGCGTCGGTTGGACATTCGCCGTGTCCGGCGCGGTCGGTTCCCAGTGGCGAATGAAACTCACCAAGTCGCGCACTTGCTCATCGGTGAACGGTCCGCCGTGGGCTTGCGCCCACGTCGGCATCGCGGTGCCGGGCACGCCCGAACTGATGAGACTGAAGATCGTACTATCGTCCGCGCTTTTTAGAAAGCTCTTGCTATTCAGCGCGGGGCCCTTGTCGCCTTCGCCGTTGTCGCCGTGACACGTCGTGCAGTTATCGGAGTACAGCTTTGCCCCGCGTGTCACTTGCGCGGCTTGATCCGCGGCGAGCACGTTTTGAATTCGGCTCGGCTCGCGCACGATGTAAATCTGAAAGGCGATTAGAATGCCGACACTCAGCACGAGCGCGATGAGGATCAATCGAGTATAGTCTTCGCGTGTTCTCACTAAAGTGACCTTGGTCATCGTGTTATGCTCCCGGCGGGAAAAGCGTTACCTGCGATTCATCAAATTGCGAGCGTTCGATCACGCGGCTGGTATCGACGACCAGTTCATTGTTCACCACTTCCGCCGGATACAGGTCGAGCGGGCGCGGCGCGGGTCCCGCCAGCACCGTGCCTTTGGCATCGAACATCGAGCCGTGGCACGGGCAATGAAATTGTTTTTCGCCATCCACCCACGGGACGGTGCAGCCGAGGTGGGTGCATTTCCACGCCATCACCAGCGCGCTCTTTTGATCCAGGCGCGAAACGAAACCATGCATCTCGCGCACGGTGCTCACAGTGCCGACCTTGAATTCCTTGATGTTGCCCACGACCACTTTGCTGCCGAAGCCGCCGGCTTTAGCCACGGGCTTGAGGAACTGGTACAGCGCGACGCCCGCTTGCGCGAAGAGCAACGCGCCTGCTGCCGCCCATGCCCAGCCGATGAATTGACGCCGGCTGATTTGTTCCGGCTTGCTATTGGATACTTTAGCTACAGTCATTTCGCTAGACTCCTGAACTCACATCACGCCGAGAGCGTCATTTCGAGCCGTCCTGGCAAGAAATCTGATAGACCAGAACGAGATTTCTTGCTGCGCTAGAAATGATAGCGTACCCATTTTACAACCCATTCAGAGGATTATATCCGTCCGGCATCGCCCACGGCAGATACAACTTAAAGCCGGGACCGCGGAACAAGAAACCGGAGACGGTGAACACCACTGCCGCGACGATCATCACCGTGAAGAGACACAGCACCAACTCGCGCGCGGTGGGATGCCAGCGCAAGAGGACGAGCGACGGAAGCCAGCCGAGCAGCGTAATGATGAGCGCGGGCAAAATGATCTGGCTGATGACGTCCGGCGCGATGCCGCGCAGCGATTCGCGCAGATTGAACGCGTTATCGCCGACGATCAAGAGCGGCATAACGACAAGCGCGTACAGCGCGCTGAGCCAGGTGATGCGCTTGCCGCGCGCCGAGGTGAACCAGCGTCCCGCGCCCGTGCGGTCATGATCGATGTACGGGATAACCAGTAGGAACAACACCAGCACGGTTGGAATGAGCACGCCGGCGACCAGCGGATGCATGTGCTCCAGCAATTCTTGTAAGCCGATAAAGTACCACGGCGCTTTGGCGGGGTTCGTCGTTACGTTCGGGTTCGCGATTTCTTCCAGCGGCGCGTTGCGCAAGATCGAAAAGATGAAGACGAGGAGCGTCGTCCCCAGCAGCAGCAGGACTTCCCACAGCGCGACGATCGGGAACGAAAAGACGGTGTTGTCCGGTCCCTTGTTCGCCATGGGCGAGGTCCCGCGCACCAATTCCATCAGCGCAAAAGTTTTGTTTGGGGCGAACGGTTCTTGATTCTGTGGTTCGGTAGCCATATCATTCCTCGAGGGTCGCCATGTCCAAGCGTTCTTCCGCGCCATCGGCTTGCGCCGCGAGTCCGCCGTCTTTGCGTACGCGCCACATATGCAGCGAGATGAGCGCGATCAGCGCGAGCGGAATGACGATGAGATGCAAGCCATAGAAACGGATCAATGCGTTCTGTCCGACTTCGTTTCCGCCCAGTAGAATCACGCGCGCCTGGTCGCCGATGACCGGCGCGTAGCCGGCGATATTCGTCCCGACCGTGATCGCCCAGTATGAAAGTTGATCCCACGGCAGCAGATAGCCGGTAAAACTCGCGCCGAGCGTCAGCAAAAGCAGAACGACGCCAACCACCCAATTGAATTCGCGCGGCGGCTTGTACGCGCCAGTGTAAAACACACGCACCATATGCAGAATGACGGTCAGCACCATCAGATGCGCCGACCAGCGGTGCATATTGCGCGCGAGTTGCCCCAGCGGAATCGAGATTTGCAAATCCTTCATCGTTGAGTACGCCAGCGTCGTCGCCGGGACGTAATAGAAAACGAGCAAGATGCCGGTCACCGTCAGCGTCAAAAAGAGAATCACCGAGATGATGCCCAGCCCGAACGAATACGTCACGCTCAGACTTTTGCGGCTCACCTTGACCGGATGCAGGTGAAAGAACAAGTTGGTCGTCATCACCAGCGAGCGATCCATTTCATTGTTGGGCCAACCGTGGCGGAAGAAGGAACGCCACACGCGCGACTGAGTCAGCCAATTAGCCATTCGTTCCATCGCGTTTACCTCGTCGGGGCGACCCGCGTGGTCGCCCGCCCAGGGTGGGGACAAACCCCGCCCCTACGCCTCTGCAAATCTGAAATTTTCCATCGTGATCGCGCCGGTGGGACAGCGCTCGGCGCACAGCGCACAGCGCACGCAGTGGTCGGGATCGAACAGCATCGCCGATCGCGCGCCAGTTTTCGCGACCAGATTGTCGACGCCTTCGAGTTGATCGGCGCGCACGATCTTCAGGCAGTCGAACGGACACACGTCAACGCAGCCGTTGCACAGGATACACTTGCTGCCGTCGAAGATCGTGTTGATCGAGCATTTCAAGCAGCGCGCACCCTGGTCCCGCGCGGTCAATTCGGCGTAACCTTCCTCGACCTGCGCGATGCCGATGCGGCGTTCGATCGGCGTGATGGGCGGACGTTGGTATGGCAGTTTCAAATAGCCGGGCACGGGACCGCGCTGTTTGTATTCCATCAGCGGAATCGGCGTGAAGGTCGCCTGGCGGCGCGGCGCGGCGGCGCGCTGGGTCAAATAGGCATTGATGCTGCGCGCGGCGCGCTGCCCGTTCGCCACCGCGTCGATGATCAGCCGCGGACCGAACGCCACATCGCCGCCGGCAAAAATTCCCGGCGCGGTCGTCATCAGATTCTCGTCCACCTGCAACATTCCGCCGCGCTTGACCGTCAGGTTGTCCTCCGGCTTGATCCACTCAAAATCGCCGGACTGACCGATCGCGACGATGACGCTGTCGGCTTCCCAGACGCGCTGCGTATTCTGAACCAGTTCCGGGTTGAATCGCTTTTGGTCGTCGAACGCGCGCGCGACATTCAGCGTCTCGACGCCGGTCGCCTTGCCGTTCTGACCAACGATGCGCGCGGGCGCAAAGTGATTGTGAATGACAACGCCCTCTTCTTCCGCCTCCGCTACTTCGTACGGATCGGCGAGCATCTCACTGCGATCCTCGACCACCAGGCAGTGGACTTCCTTGGTCGCGCCGGTGCGCATCGCCGCGCGCGCGACTTCCAGCGTCGTCTCGATGTCGCCGCCGCCTTCGGAGATGCCGGTGCGCGCGGCGGTGCGCGCGACGTCCATCGCGACATTGCCGCCGCCGATGATGAGCACGCGCTTGCCCAGGTCCACGTTGTAGCCGCCGAGGTTGACGTTGATCAGGAAATCGATCGCGCGCAGCACGCCGTCGAGCTGCTCGCCTTCCACGTTCAGTTTGCGGCTCTTGTACGTGCCGATGCCGATAAAGACCGCGTCGTGGTCGCGCCGTAGATCGCCGATCGAAAAATCTCTGCCCAGTGCGGTGTTCAATTTCAATTCGACGCCGAGCGACAGGATCGCTTCGATCTCCATTTCGACGAGCGCACGGGGCAAGCGATACTCCGGCACGCCGAGGACGAGCATGCCGCCCGCGACGCTCGCGGATTCATAGACGGTGACGTTGTGACCGAGCAGCGCGAGGTCGTGCGCGGCGGACAAACCCGCCGGTCCGGCGCCGACAATCGCGACGCGCTTGCCGGTCTTGGGCCGCGCGTGCGCCTTCAAGGACGCCAGACTGTGCGCCAGCGCCGAGTTCTCCAAATCGAAATCCGCGCGGGTGGGCTGGTAGAATTGGAACGGAGCGTGCGGCGCAGGATTTTTCTCGCTGGCAGCGTAGATCCCAGCGCGGTCGTTGACAAAGCGCTTGAGCGCGCGGATGTTGACCGGCTCGCCCGGCTCCACCTTGCCGCGTCGGCACGCGGCTTCGCACGGCGCGTTGCACACGCGCCCGCAGACGCTGGCGAAAGGATTGGGCGCGCGGGCAATGAGGTACGCCCGCTCGTAATCACCCTGCGCAATCGCGGTGACATACCCGCGCGCATCGGTATGAACCGGACACGCTTGCTGACAGGGAATATTTCGGACGTAGAAATCGAGGTTGGTTGGCGCGACTTTATATTTCGGTGAATCCATCTACGTGGTCCATGTGGAATGGCTGCAAACCCTTACGAATTATTAGCACCTTACCACGAGGACACGCGTGGGGCAATCGTGCGCGGCATGATATTTTTATCGTGCGCGGCGCTATTTGGGGGATTGATCTGAGGCGTCGATCAAGCCGTGGCGAATGGCGTACTTGACCAACTCGGTGCGGTTGTGCAGTTTCAGCTTCTCGGCGATGTGCGCGGAATGCGTCTGCACGGTGCTCAGACTGAGCGTAAGCCGCTCGGCAATCTCGCGATTGGACAGACCGTCGGCGACGAGTGTGAGAACCTCGCGTTCGCGCGGGGTCAGGTCATGGTACGTATCCCGTGCGCCCGTTTCGTCCGCCTGGACGCGGCTGAGGTAATCGGTCACCAGTTTCTTGGCGACGGCGGGGTACAAGAAGACTTCGCCGCGCGCCACCGCGTGAACCGCCGCGATCAGATCGGTTGCCGCCGCGCGTTTCAAGACGTACCCCGCGGCGCCCGCGGCGAGGATTTTGAAAAAATAATCTTCGCCCTCGTGCATCGTCAAGATCAGAATCTGCACGTTCGGCTGAGCGCGTTTGATCGTGCGCGTGGCTTCCAGTCCATCCATCACCGGCATCCCAATGTCCATAATGGTCACGTCGGGTCCCAGCTCTTGCGTCAGGCGAACGGACTCGGCGCCGTCGCTCGCCTCGCCGACCACTTGCAGATCGCCCTGCGCTTCGAGCAGCATCCGAATGCCTTGCCGCACCAACGTGTGATCGTCCGCGATCAGGACGCGGATGGGTAGTTGTTTTTCTTCCATGGAATCTCCGCCCGCACGAGCGTTCCCCGTCCGGGTGTTGAATCGATCATCAGCGTGCCGCCCAGCAGGGTCACGCGTTCGCGCATACTCAACAAGCCGATGCCACGCAAACCATCGCTGGCATGGCGGAATTGACCCGGCACAAAACCGATCCCGTCATCTTCGACGCGCGCCACCACAGCGCCATTCTCGTACAGGTCAAATTGAATCCGCACATGCCGCGCGTTGGCATGATTCGCAACATTGGCGATCGCTTCTTGAACAACCCGGAATAGCGTGATCTCGATTTCCGGCGGCAGGCGCTCTTTCAGTCCGTTTGCCTCGACCTCCACCGCGGTCCCACTCGACTCCAAGCGTGTCTCGGCGTAGAGGCGAATGGACGGAGCCAGTCCTAGATCGTCCAGCATCCGCGGACGCAAATCTTGAATCCACCGGCTCGTCTCACCGAGGATGTCCACGGTCAGCGCCTGCAGTTGTTCCAGCTGCTGCCGCAAGGTTCGCATCTCTGGCGACAAGGTCTGCAATGCCGATTGCACCGTCACGCTCAACGCCGTCAGCGACTGCGCGAAATCGTCGTGCAGTTCGCGCGAGATGCGCTTGCGCTCTTCTTCCTGCGTCGCGATCACCTGCTGCAACAACTGGGTGCGCGCGATTTCTTTTTCCTGCAGCTCCCGATAGAGCCGCGTGTTTTCGCGGTCGCGCGTTTGCAGTCCGTTCACCATGTGGTTGAATGCAATCGCCAGTTGCCCGATTTCATCGTCGCCGCTGGGTGGAAGCCGCACTGTCAGGTCGCCCTGCCCAAAGCGTCCAAGCACCGGCGCAAACTCACGCAGCTTGGCGAGCGCGAAACGGCTCAGCAGAAAATAGACCGCCAGAAAAGCGAGGATGAGAACACCCGCGCCGGTGAATACGCTCTGATAGAGGTCAGCCGACAAATGCTGGTTCATCTCGGTCAGCGAAAGATCCGAGACGAGCGCGCCGAGCACGGTCTGTGCCGGCGCGTGGCATCCATAACACTCGGGGCGATTCACAATGGATTTGCAGTAACGCAAGACCTGTTCGCCGGCGGCGGAAGTAAGAATCGCGCTATTCTCGCGCGGCTCGCCGACAAAGCGACACGCTTGGAAGGCGGGATCATTCAGATCGATCCGCGCGCCGATCAGACTCGTTTGGGGAGAGAACCGGATCTGGTCGGCGGCGTCGAGAAGGTAGAGCGCCCGGAGACCCGGCTGCTGTCCAACGCGGGCGATAATGCCGGTCAGATCGCTGTGGTCCTGCGTGAGCAGCTCGCTTTCAAGCGCGGCTTCGATGAGACTGTTCGTGAAGGCGGCTTGAGTTTGCGCGCTGCCCAGCTCCAACGCCCGATGCTGTTCATAGCGAAACGCAGAGAAGACGCTCAAGATAAGAAAGAGCGCGACCATAACGACTAACGTTGTCTTGAAGCTCAAGCTATGGAAAAAGAGCTTGGTTCGCATCGGCTCCATCCCCGCTCATGAGGTGCTGGCTCGCCACCGCGCGATCGGTCTGCATCGTTGGATTCACTCGCGCACTCGAATGATCGATGCAAAAGCAAATGTGCGGAAAGGATTGCGGCGATTCTCTCAATCAGAATATATCTTTTTGTGCCAAAGTCAAATTGAGACGCGCCCCGCTCGTTCGGATTGACTGACACGATCAGTCGCGCTGGCGGCGAGGTTAATCGGTTCTGGCGTCCATAAAAGAATAACCTTCCGCACCTTGCGAAGGTGGTAGCGCCCCACGCAATCGTGGACATCAATTCTGCCACAGAAGCACACAGAATTCCACAGAAATTTTCCGTGTGTTTCTGTGTGATTCTGTGGCTAAAAAAGTGCTCCACGATTGAATGTAGTGCTACCGCGAAGGTGGGCTTGCGGACGAAAGTCGGATGTGGGGGTCAACCTTCGCAAGGCAAAGTTAAAGTTTCACGAGCCCTTACCGCGCCACAGCCGCCGACCCACCCACGCTTGTTGCTTACCCACATTTTGACCAATTTTGACCATAATTACTATTGTTTGCTATTGCAATATATCGTAGGATGGACGTAATGGACGACTTGCTGACCACCAAGCAATTGATGAGAATGTTGGACTTGGATCGCACTACCATCTACCGGATGCTCAATGACGGCCGCCTGCCCGCCATGCGCGTCGGTGGGCAATGGCGCTTTCCGCGACAAACCATCGAAAAGTGGTTGGGCGAACAAAGCCCCGCTGCTCCGGCAGAATCGAAAGCGTTTGCAGTCAATGCGCCGGCAACCCCCGTGGTGAATGTCCAAGTCCTTCCGCTCTATTGCCTCCAACCGATTCAGGAAATCTTCGCGCAGACGAGCTTTGTCGGCGCGGTGACGACCGATCTGAACGGCAAGCCGTTGACGCCCGTGAGCAACTCGTGCGCGTTCTGCAATTTGATCCTCGCGTCTGACCAGGGTCGCGCGCGCTGCGAAGCCTCCTGGAAAAAACTAGCCGACCAGACTGAGCAACAGCCGCGCTTGGAGCGGTGCCATGCCGGCTTCACGTACGCGCGCGGACGCATCGTCGTAGACGGACAGTTCATCGCGATGTTCTTCGTTGGGCAATTTGTCATAGCCGCCGCCGCACCGCTGCGCGCTCGCGCGCACATTGCCGAGTTAGCGCGCGCGTGCGGCATCGACGAAAAAAAATTGGCGCGCGCGGCAAAAGAAACGCGCGTGCTGAAAAAGGATCACGCGGAACGTCTACTCGATTTATTGCAACTCGTCGCCGATACGTATTCGCACATCGGTCAAGAGAGACTCGAGCTGCTCACGCGGCTAAAGAAGGTCGCCGAGATCGCTGGGGTTCCCGCGGCGTAAAGAGTCGATGCAGGCGATTCATAACAGCTGACAATGAGCCGGCTTCAGAAGATGTGATGACGCATCTTCTTGGTTCTAAACAAGATGCAAGGTGATGAACGCCTTGGGTTAACGAATGTCGTTACCCAAAGCGTTTTTTGTACGGCAAGTTTTCCCAAGGAGCACCCAGACACATGCGAAAGAAACACATTGGATTCTTTGTGCTGATGGCAACCGTTCTGGCGATGATCGCGGTCGTTTCCTGGCCGCGCCCAGCCGCCGCGCAGTGCGGCTCCTCCGCCTCATCGTGCAAAAACTGTCACGAGGTCCAGAAGCAAGACTCGGTCAACACAAATGGCGCGTGGCACACTGCGCACGCGTTTGGCGATTTCTGCGAATTTTGCCACGCCGGCAACGTCAAGGCAAAAGACAAAGCGGCGGCGCACACCGGCTTGATCGCTCCCTTGGCGGATGTCAAGGGCAGTTGCCAGTCGTGTCATCCGAACGATTACATGCAGCGCGCGCAGCTGTACGCCACCGCGCTTGGCAAGCCGCTCGGTTCCACGAGCGCGCCGGCGGCGACGGCGCCGGTGACCGGCACGACAGTGCTGACGAGTACTGCGCCGTGCGGACCCGCCGCGCCGACGGGCGGGCAAACGATTGACCTCAATCAGGTCTACGCGGGCACTGGCGGCGCTCCACCCTCCAATCTCGGCAACTTGATTCTGCTGGGCTTGATCGCTGCGGTCGCGCTCTTGTTGTTCGGTCTTGTTTTTTACTACGAACATCCCGTCGAACGCGGCGTGGCGGCGTTCCGCCAGTTGCTCGCCGCGCCAGTGATGGCGGCGACGCCGGAAGGTATCCTGCTGGAGATGCCGCGGCAGACCGCCGCCGCGCGTCCCGAGCTGGGCGCGCTGCTGCCCATGCTTTCATCGAACGATCCGGCGACGCTCCGTGCGCTGTCGCATCTGTTGTCCGATCGCGAGAACGGTCCCAGGATTCTGAAAGCGTTGAGCCACCTGGATTTGAACGCGCTGACGGAACTCGGCGAGAGCGATCAAAAAGCGTTAACCGCGCTGCTGGCGTTGGCGAAGGAAATGAAAAACTGACGGAGGACGAAAGACGGAAGACGAACAAGAATGCGTCGTCGTCCGTCCTCGGTCGTCCGTCTTTCTACAAAGGTGAAAATCATGATGACACTCTTGAAACAGAAAGAATGGTCGCCGTATCTTGCCGGCGCGCTGCTGGGTGTGGTCTACATCCTCAGCATCGCGGTTGCCGGCATCGTGCCGGGCGCGTCCGGCGCGTTCGAGAACATCGCCGGCATGATCGCGCAGGCAGTTGCGCCGGCGCTCGCGAGCAATACGTACTTCAAGTTCGTCATGCCGCCGGGCATTTCGTGGGAAGTCATCCTGTTTGCCGGCATTTTTGTCGGCGCGCTCGTTTCGGCGAAACTCTCCGGCGATTTCAAATTGGCGGCGGTGCCGGACGCGCAGTGGCGCAAGGTATTCGGCAACTCGGTCTGGAAACGCTGGGCGGTTGCGTTTCTCGGCGGCATCATCATCGAGTACGGCGCGGGCATTGCCGGCGGCTGCACGAGCGGACTCGCGGTCGGCGGCGGCTTGTTCCTCGCGCCGGCAGCGTTCATCTTCATGGCGGGCATGTTCGGGTCCGGCATCCCCACCGCAATCCTGATGTACTGGAGGAAATTCTAATGAGCGACATCGTTCTGCCCCTCGTGCTCGGTTTTGGCTTTGGCTGGTCGCTGCAAAAAGCCGGGCTGGGCAAGTACCACAAAATCGTCAACGTCTTTCGCTTTACCGATCTCGCCGTCTTGAAATACATGATGACCGCGCTCGCGGTCGCGATGGTCGGCGTGTTTGCGCTCAGCACGTTCGGTCTCATCACGCTGCCGACGGTGCCGGCGACGTACGTCATCGGCAACCTGGTCGGCGGCTTGATCTTCGGCGTCGGCATGGCCGGCGCCGGCTTCTGACCGGGCACATGCGCCGCTGGATGCGGCCAAGGCAATCTCGATTACTTGATTCCCGGACTGCTCGGTTTCTTGGTCGGCGCGATCATTTATGGCGCGACGTACCAATCGGTTTTCCCGGCAATTTCTGCCATCGCCAATTTCGGCAGCACGATTCTGCCGACAGCGCTCGATGTCAACCTGTGGCTGACGGTCTTGCTGTTCGTGCTGATCGCGCTGACGATGTTCTATTTTCTCGAACGGCACGGCGAGTTACGGAAAGATAAAGTGAATCCGTAGAACGACCGACGGAGGACCGAAGACGGTTGAGTTCCGTCGTCCGTCCTCGGTCAGCTTTTGGAGTCACATATGCGTGGACAAAGTATAAAAGTTGGAGACGTATTCGCTTGGGAAATGTCGCGCCGCGAATTCCTGGGGATGGGCGCGGTCGCGTTGGGCGGGCTCGCGCTGAGTTCGATCCCCTTCGCGCCGTGGTTGCTCGGCAGCGGTAAAGCGCCAGCGCGCGGCAACGCGCATCTGCCGCCGGTGAATTTCGACCGCGAAGTGTATACGCTGTGCGAGCAGTGCGTGTGGCGCTGCGGTCTGCGCGCCAAAGTGCTGAACGGCAAAGTCTACAAGCTCGACGGCAACCCGTACCACCCGCATTCAAATGGGATGCTCTGCCCGCGCGGGCAAGCCGGCGTTGCAACGCTGTACGACCCCGACCGCCTGCGCTTTCCAATGATGCGCGCCGGCGATCGCGGCAGCGGGCTATGGAAACGCATCTCGTGGGACGACGCGCTGAACTACACCGCGCAAAAAATGCAGGCGATCAAACAGCAGTTTGGCGCGGAAGCGCTGGTGTTCTCATCGACGCATAACCTCGCGCAGACGCAGTTCGAAAATCTCTTGCGCGCATTCGGCTCGCCGAATTATGGCACGCAGCGCTCGCTCTGCTTCAACGCGATGATCATCGCCAACCTAATGACGTTTGGAATGCAGGAGCCGGACCGCGATTATAGCGCGGCGGAGTACATCATCTACACCGGGCGCAACCTTGCGGAAGCGATTTCCAATTCCGAAACCCAGGACATGATCGCCGCGATCGCGCGTGGCGCCAAAGTCGTCGTGCTCGATCCAAGGTTCACCAAGTCAGCCTCCAAGGCGACGGAATGGCTGCCGATTCGTCCGGGTGGCGATCTCGCGTTCTTCCTCGCGATGCTGCACGTCCTCGTCACGGAAGAATTGTACGCTAAGAATTTCGTCGCCCAATACACGGTTGGCTTCGACGACCTGGCGAAAGCCATAAAGCCGTACACGCCGGAATGGGCGGCAAGCAAAACCGAAATCCCGGCGGCGACCACGCGCCGCATCGCGCGCGAGTTTGCGCTCGCCGCGCCGCACGCCTTCGTCCATAACAACTGGCGCACGTCGAATTTCGTCAACTCGTTCCAAGCCGAGCGCGCGATGGCGATCATGAATGCGATTACCGGCAACTGGCAGCAGCCCGGCGGTTTGTTCCCGTCCGCCGGCGAGGGCGGCATCCCGCTCGGCGCGCCGCCGCAACCACCGTACCCGCGCGTCAGCGCGCTGCGTCTCGATGGCGTGCCGAGCAAGTATCCGCTCGTGCCGCTCGACATCGGCGTGTTCCAGGAAATTCGCGAGGCGATCCTCGCGGAGAAACCGTACCCCGCGCACGGCTGGTTCGTCTATCGACAGAATCCGATCGCGTCGCTGCCCGAACGCCGCAAGACGCTGCAAGCGTTCAGCAAACTGGATTTCGTCGTCACGATTGACACGACGATGAACGATACCGCGTGGTTCAGCGATGTTGTGTTGCCCGAGGCAAGTTATCTCGAACGGTACGATCCCCTCACCGTCGTCGGCGACGCGGTGTTCCTGCGCCAGCCCGCGGTCGATCCGCTCGGCGAAAGCAAATCGGCGTTGTGGATGTTCAAAGAACTCGGCACGCGGTTGGGCTTGCAAGACTATTTCCAATACAAGGACGACGAAGATTACTTGCGGCAGCAGTTGCAGCCGTTGGGCGTCACGCTCGAAGAGGTCAAGGCGAAGGGGTTTTATCGCCCGCCTGCGCCCGCCGCCGCGGCGACCGATTTCAAGTTCGATACGCCCAGCGGCAAGATCGAATTGTCGTCGTTGTCGCTCGCCAAGTCGAACTTTCCGGCAGTGCCGGTTTGGCAGGAGCCGCCTGCGCCGCTCGCTGATCAATTCTATCTGCTCACCGGCAAGGTCGCCTATCACACCCAGTTCAGCACGCAGAACAACAAACTGCTGCACGAACTCTTTCCGAAGAACACCGTTTGGATTCACACGACGCCGGCAGCGACGCGCGGCATCAAAGACGGCGACGCGGTGTACGTCGAAAGTCCGGCGGGCAAAGTGAAAACCACTGCGCAGGTCACGGAAGGCATTCGGCCGGACTGCGTGTATATGACGCCGGGGTTCGGGCATTTGTCGAAAGGCACGCGCACCTCGTACGGCGAAGGCGCAAGCGATTCCGAATTGCATCTCACCTTCAGCGATCCCGCGAGCGGCGGGCAGGCGTTGACGCAAACGTTCGTGAAAGTTTACAAGGCATAACAAACCTTTGCAGAACCTTGCGCAGGTTCGAAACCTTCGCAAGGTTAGGGCGCGGTTGGGGAATAATTCATGACAGCACAGAATAAAAAACGTTGGGGCATGGTGATCGAGACCAAGCGCTGCATCGACTGCAAGGCGTGCATGATCGCGTGCGAAATCGAAAACCAGGTCCCGCTAGGCAAGCATCGCAACTGGGTGGGACACGTTGGACCGACCGGTACGTTTCCTGTGTTAGGGCTGCGCTTCGAGCCGGGCAATTGTATGCACTGCGAAAATCCGCCCTGCCTGCGCGTCTGTCCCACCGGTGCGACGTATCAACGCGAAGACGGACTCGTGCTGATCGATTACGACAAATGCATCGGCTGCCGGTACTGCATGCAAGCGTGCCCGTACGATGCGCGCTATTTCGATCCAGCGCGCGGTGTGGTCGACAAGTGCACCTTCTGCGTGCACCGGATCGATGCCGGACAGCCGCCCGCGTGCGTCGAGACGTGCGTCGGCGGCGCGCGGCACTATGGCGATCTGAACGATCCGAACAGCGAAGTGTCGAAGTTGCTCGCGACGAACGAGCACTCGGTTCTCTACGAAGAAGCCGGGACGGAGCCGAAGATATTTTATATTTCGTAGAGCGTGTTGCGTATTTCATCTTGCGGATTGCGTAGAGCGTCTGCGCGAAGAGGCGACGATGGATTTTGAAGGGTGGGAACGGACGGTGCCGCGCGCAATTACGGACGACATCCTGTGGAAGATGTGGGTCTATCGCTTGGCAATGTTCGTTGGAGAAGTAGTTTGGGAAGACGTTAGCAAACTCGCTCAGGGGTGAATCTGAAACGGACGAAACTGAAACGGACTCGCCCAGCCACTGACCATTGCGTCATACGCAATACGCACCACGCAATACGCAATACGTACCGAATCGCAGGAGCACTGATGGAACAAACCGAATGGGGCATCCTCGTCGTCAACTATCTTTTTCTCGCCGGCGTCAGCGCGGGCGCGTTCGCGATATCGAGTTTCGCGACGTATATCGGCGGACCGCACTTTCGCCGCGTGGCGCGCATCGGCGCGCTGATCGCGCCGTGGCCCGTGATGATCGGCGTGGGCGTGCTCGTGCTCGACCTGGGTCGCCCGCTCGCGTTCTACAATTTATTTTTGACGATTCAGTTCACGTCGCCGATGTCGATCGGCACGTGGCTGCTGACCGGCTTTATCTTGCTTAGTCTCACGTACGCCGCGCTGTGGCTGCCCGCGCCGCTCGATACCCTGCTGCGCGCGCCGACGCAACCGCGCGACCTTTTGCATTTCACGCGCTGGCAGCCGCGCGCGCCGCAAACGATTCGCCGCGCGCGCGCGATCCTCGCGGCAATCGGTTTCCCGATTGCGCTCGGCGTCGGCATTTACACCGGCATTCTGCTCGGCGCGGTGCCGGCGCGCCCGCTCTGGAACACGCCGATGCTCGCGCAGCTGTTCCTGTTTTCCGCCATGTCCTCTGGCACGGCGATGGTGCTGATTATCACCGCGCTGCTCGGCACGCGGCACGAAACCGGTTTTGAGGAAGAACGCCGTTTGCTGATCTCGACGGATGTGGTGCTCATCGTCCTGGAAATCTTTATGCTGATCCCCTTTTTGCTGCACCACGCGCTCTCGACGTGGAGTTCCGCGTCGTCGATCGAGTTGATTCTCGGGGGCGAGTACACCTTGTGGTTTTGGATCGGCGTGATTTTGCTCGGCATTCTATTGCCGCTGGCGATTGAGGGGTACGAATTATTCCCGGTGATCTTGAAAGAAGGCGCGGCGCGCTACAGTCTGGCGCTCAGCGCGGCGTCGGGCGTGCTCGTCTTGATCGGTGGATTCATCCTGCGGTTTGTGTTCGTTTATGCCGGCCAGGTTTCTCACTTTTTGCCGGTGGTTGCCAGGTAGACCGGTAAACCGGTAGACAGGTACCCACGGCGTCAACCCCTGGTCTACTTGTCTCAGTACATCACAGATTTGAGGAGAAGGCGTTCTCTAACGCCGTCTACGTCACGGAAAATGCTTGTTTTTGACGCTGGCGCGCTAGAGAGCGCTGGCTCCTCACCGAATATGTGATGTATTGTGTCTACGTGTTTCCCTGTCTACGTGTTTACCCTTATTGACGGAGACATATCTTGAAACGGATCATCCTCCTTACACTATTTCTTACGCTTGCGCTTGCCGCGTGCGACCGGCGCGTGCCCGCACCCGCGTATCCGACCGCCCAAGCGGTTTCAGCGACGGGCAGTCTCGCCGGCGATCCGACGCAAGGCGCGCAGTTGTGGCGTGAGAAGCAATGTATCGCGTGTCATGGCGCGAACGCGCTGGGTGGAATCGGCAAGCCGCTGGCGGACACGGCCCTCCCGTTCGACACGTTCTTATCGAAAATCAGGAACGCGATTCCGCCCAAGCCGGCGATGAACGCGAACGATTTAAGCGAAGCCGACGCCTACTCGATTTATCTCTGGCTACATACGTTGTCGCCGGCGCCGCCGAAAGCCGCGGTGAGCGCGCCGGCGCCGCTGCCGACCGGTCAGGTGCTCGGCATTCAGTTGTGGACGCAGTACGGTTGCAATCAGTGTCACGGCGCATTCGCGCAGGGTAGTGACAAAGGACCAATGCTCGCCGGCGAAGCGTATCCGTTCGAGCGCGAGCGCGCGGTGATGCGGCAATCCGCCGACCAATACCCGGCGCACAGCGCGACGAGTATTCCCGACGACGTGCTCCAGCGCTTGCTGGACTGGCTGCGGCGCGGCGCAGACTTGGCAAGCGGCTGCTAATATTTTTCATCGCAGAGACGCAGCGATCGCGGAGGAAAAATGTAAAGCTCTGCGCCCTCCGCGTCTCGGCGGTGAATCGGCCTTTTTAATGAAATTCTGGCGGAAAGAAAAAAGTCTGATCTACGCGCTGCATCCCGAAAAGATTCCGGCGAGCAGCGCGCGGCTCACTTATACATTCGGTCTCGGCGGTATCACCGTCTTTGCCGCGGTCGTCACCCTCGTCACCGGTCTCGCCCTCACTTTCTATTACATCCCCACACCCGACGCCGCGCACGCTTCAATCGTTCTCATCAACGATGTCGTCAGCTTCGGCGCGCTGATGCGCGGCTTGCACTATTGGGGCGCGCAGTTGATGGTGATCGCGGCGACGCTGCACCTCGCGCGCATCGTCTTCACCGGCGGCTATCGCCCGCCGCGCGAGCTGAACTGGCTGCTCGGGCTGGGGCTGCTCGTCGTCACGCTCATTTGGAATTTCACCGGCTTTGTGCTGCGCTGGGACGATGGCGCGTACTGGGCGCTGCTCGTCGGCACAAACTTGTTCCGCGAGATTCCCGCGTGGGGCGAGACGTTCTACCGCGCGCTCGTCGGCGACGGGCAAATCGGCGCGGCGACGCTCCTGCGTTTTTACGGCTGGCACATTTTCGGCTTAACGCTCGTCGGCGTCTTCGGCATCATTTATCATTTGTGGCGATTGCGCCAAGACGGCGGCATCTCGCGCCCGGTGTTGCCGGCGAATAAAGCGCGCGCGTTCATCTCGCGCGACGAACTCTTCTTCCGAGAATTCATTACCGCCGCGCTCGTCGCCGCCGGTCTGGTCTTTCTCTCGCTGCTCCTTCCCATTCCGATCGGGCTTGCCGCTAACTTGAACGCGGGCGTTGCCGATGTGCGCGCGCCCTGGATTTTTATTTGGGTGCAGGATTTATTGCGCGTCATTCCGCCGCTGTGGGCAGGCATCATCGCACCGCTCGTCGTCCTCGTCGCGCTCGCGCTGATTCCATTCATCGATCGGCGCGGCAGCAATGGGCGTGCGATCTGGTTCGCGCGCGAGCGCTGGAAGCCGCAGATGTTGCTCGCCGTCCTCACGGTGCTGCTGGTCGCGTTGTCCGCGCGCGAGGTGTGGCGATGAAAGGCATAGTATCGTTGCGCGGAGCGGTCTGTGCGACGCAGCGCTCTCCGGTTCGGCGCGGAGATTGCTTCGCTTCGCTCGCAATGACACAGAGACGCGAGGCGCTGCCGTGACGAAATCGAAATGGATCTTCGTCGCGGGACTCGCGCTGTGGCTCGCCGTATTCGCAACCTTCTGGCGCGCGTCGCATCAGCCCTGGCAAGATTGGATCGCGCGCTACGATGCAGAGCCGAACGTTACGCCGGTGCCCATCGAAATCCGCGCGCTGACTCCGACGCAAACCGGCAAGCCCGAACTGTGCGTCACCTGTCACGTCGGCATCGAGGACATTAGCGCATCGCATCCCGCGCAGGCGTTCGGCTGCGTTGTGTGTCACGGCGGCGACCCACTCGCGCTCGACGCCGACCGCGCGCATGCGACGATGCGCGGCGGACGCAATCCCTCCGATCTCAGCGTCGCCGCACAATCGTGCGGCCAGCCGCAATGTCACGGCGGCTATGCCGACGAGGAACAGAATCACGTTGATCGCGTGCTGAAAAGCGTGCAGGCAACGTACGCCGGCGGCATCGCCGCGGTGCTGTACGCGTACGGCGCGCAATCGTCGCCAACCGCGCAGTTCGGCGTTCACGCGGTCACCGACGCGAGCAAACCGCTGCCGCAAAAAGCGTTGGCAGCGCTCAAAGCATTCTTGCCGGTGACCAACACGGTTGAATCGGAATTTCAGCAGAACTGTTTGGTCGGCGGCTGTCATCTCTCGACGCCGCCGAAGCAACCGCCGCCGTACTATTATCGCAGCACCGGCTGCGCGGCGTGCCACTATCTCTACACCGATGACGGTTTGTATCGCGGCAACGATCCGACGATTCCGCGCGATCAGCCCGGGCACGGCGCGTTCCACCAATTGACGACCGCGATTCCGTACACGCAATGCGATCACTGCCACAATCGCGGCAACTATTCGCTCAAGCAAATGACGTTCCTGCTGCGCGACGATCTGCCGCCGATCGCCGCGCCGATTCCGGCGACGATGCCGCCGGAAGGTCGGCGCCTGAAAGAGTATTATCAGCCGCTGGCAGAATTTACAAAGTGCGAAGTAGAATTGAACTGCGTGGACTGCCACACCGCGCAAGAAGCGATGGGCAGCGGGCACATCTACGGATCGAAAAAAGACGCGCAGTATATCCAGTGCCAAACGTGTCACGGTACGCTGACCACCACGCCGCAGGTCGCGACGATTCAAGACCCGAATGAGTTGGCAATGCGGCAGGCGCGTATCAACGGTCACGCGGATTTTCTCAACGTAGGCGATTCGGTGATTGAGACTGCGCGCAGCGAGTTACTGTGGTCGATCAAACAGATCGCGCCGAACAAATTCGTGCAACTGGACAAAGTGACTGGACAAATTTACAACGTGCCGCTCGTAAAGGGCAGCCCGTGCACGCAAGACGGCAAGACGCAGACCTCGGACTATTGCCATCAGTGTCATGCGGTGGTTAGGTAGTTGGGTGGTTGAGGAGTGGGATGAGTTTAACGCGACGTGATTTTCTGACGAATATGGGAATCGGCGCGGCGGTGTTGGCGCTCGGCTCACTCGGCGCGGCGTTCGCGCGGTTTATGCAGCCGAACGTGACGACGCCCGCGCCCGGTCCGGTCGAGATCGGCGCGGCGCGCGAGTACGCGGCGGGCTCGCTGACGTACATCGAAAACGCGCGCGCGTACCTAGGACGCGACGCGCGCGGATTCTACGCTATCGTCGCGGTCTGCACGCACCTCGGCTGCACGCCGCGTTTGGACGCCGACGCGTTCGCGTGTCCGTGTCACGGCAGCCGGTTCGCGCGTGATGGGCAAGTGGTGAATGGTCCCGCAACGCGCGCGCTGGATCGCGCGTTCGTTGGACGCGCGGCGAGCGGCAAATTGTTCATCGACCGCCGCCACGGCGTGGACGCGAATTATCGGCTTGCGGCGTGAGGGTGAGGCAAAGAGCATGAATGATTTGAAAACGCTGTTGAATCAATCGGCGGTACGGCACCAGCACCATGTGTGCCCGCGCCAAGTGCTGGGGGTGCGAATCGGAATGTATGCCGGCGATCTATTCGAACTCGAGCTGCCGCAAATCGACAAGCGGCTCTTCGCGTTCGTCGAGACCGACGGCTGTATGACCGACGGGATCGCCGTCGCGACCGGCTGCTGGTGGGGTCGGCGCACGATGCGCTTGATCGATTACGGCAAAAGCGCGGCGACGTTTGTCGATACGCTCACCGACCGCGCGGTTCGCGTCGCGCCGACGCGCGAGTCACGCGAGCGCGCCGCGCACTACGCGCCGGACGCGCCCGATCGCTGGCACGCGCAACTAGAGGCATATCAAATCATGCCGACCGAAGAATTGTTGCAGACGCGTGAGGTCGAGTTGACCGTGTCCCTCAAAGCGCTCATCAGCCAGCATGGGAGACGGGTGGTCTGCGCGGAGTGCAGCGAGGACATTATCAACGAACGCGAGGTGCGGCGCGATGGGCGAAACCTTTGCCGTGCGTGCGCCGACGAGGCGTATTACAAAAATGGGCAAACGGGACGCGGTCAGGATGCGCTTGCCTCTTCAGCCCGCGGCGTCCGTTTGGGAACGGTTGTAACTTTTCCCCTGTCCTTGCATCCAACCGGTCGAGAACACTAGGCTGGTCAAGGAGAAACAAAAATGTCCGATGGGAAGACGCGCGAGGAATTGGAACGCGAATTGAAAGCCGCCGAAGCGGATTTAGAAGAGGTGGACGAGATGCGCGGCGCCGTCCTGGGTCAAACCGGCGTACACATCGGAGCGAGTGAATTGAAAAAGTATTATGCGCGTTTTGACAACGACCAAAAGCGCCTCCAGGATCGGATCACTCAGCTCCGCGAACAGATGGCGGCGCTGGAGCGCGGGTCGGCAGCGTAAACCAGAACCGGCTGCCGCGTCCGCGCTCGCGCTCCACTCCGATCGTTCCGCCCATGGCTTGACACCACGCTTTGGCAATTGCCAATCCCAAACCCGCGCCGCCGCTGACCCGCGCGCGCGATTTATCGCCGCGATAAAAACGATCGAACACCTGCGGCACTTGTTCCGCCGCGATGCCTTCGCCGACCTGAACCTCCACGCGCACCGGCTGCGCCTCCGCCGCAATTGCGGAACTTGCCCTCATCTCTTTGAACTCGCGCGCGATCTCGGCGATTTCGTCGGCGCCGCCGAC
>JBBIJS010000006.1:22816-28668 GCA_037445855.1 Chloroflexota bacterium
CCCTCATCTCTTTGAACTCGCGCGCGATCTCGGCGATTTCGTCGGCGCCGCCGACTCTTGTTTTCATTCGTGCAGATTCGCGTTGATTCGCGGACAAAAATGGTGCTGCGGCTCTGCGGCGCTATGCCTGAGTAGAAGTTACCAAAGAAAAAAAGGCGCAGTCTCCTGCGCCATTTTCTGTTCTTGGTTTTACTTATCGAATCAACTTGGGGAGATTATCGTAGAGCAAGAAGAGCGCCAGTCCGATCACGCATAGCGCAAAAGTCTGCCGCAGCCGCCCCGCCGGGAGACGGTGCGCCAATCGCGCGCCCACCAGTGTGCCTGCCAATCCCGCCGCCACAAAAATCAACGTGAGGGACAGATCGAACATGCCACTGTCGAGATGCCCGAGCAATCCCGCCGCGCTGTTCGCCGCAATGACCACCAACGAAGTGCCAATCGCCTGGCGCATCGGCAAACCAACCAGCATCACCAACGCCGGAACGATAAGGAACCCGCCGCCCACGCCCAGAACGCCGGTCAGTAAGCCGACCCCTGCGCCGCCGGCAAGGATGATCGGCAAACTCTGGCTGGCGCGGGTTTCCAGCGTTTGCGGACGCTGAAAAATCATCAGCGCGCCGATGACCAGCATCAGCAGCGCGAAAGCGATCAGCAACGCGGCGGGCGAAAAAAGTTTCGATAGCCCCGCGGCGAGGTACGCGACGATCATGCCCGCACCGCCGAAGCTGAGCGCCACCCGCCAATTGAGCGTACCCTGCGCGTTGTGAAACGCCGCGCCCAGCGCGCTGTTCGCGCCGACGATGGCGAGCGAAGTCGTGACGGCGGCTTGCGGCGTCTGCCCGACGAGATAAACCAAAGCGGGCACCGTCAGAATGGAACCGCCGCCGCCCAGCAAACCAAGTGAAAGCCCAATCCCGAATCCCAGGATCAACTTGAGCAGCAAGTCGAGCATCATTGGCGCGCGCCCCGGTGGACCGGCAATCCATGGCGCGCCCAGCCGATCATCCCGCCGGAAAGATTGACCGCCGGATACCCGGCGGATACCAGGTGCCGCGTCGCCGCGCCGCTGCGATGACCCGAATGGCAGACGCAGATAATTTCGCGGTCGCGCGGGAGTTCGTGGATCCGTTGCCGCAGTTCACCGAGCGGAATGAGCGTCGCGCCGGGAATGTGCCCATTCTGATATTCGTCCGGTTCACGCACGTCCAGTAGAAAGGGCGCGGGTGAGCCATCGAGTTTTATCTTTGCCGCTGGAGGATCGAGCTGCGGCAGCGGGGGAGCGAAAAATTGAGGTAGAGGCATGACTGTATTCCTCGAGCGATTTATTTGATTTTCTTAGTGCGGACGGAAAAACAGATGGCGCAAGATCAATAAAAGGAAGAGGGGAAGATGAAGCGTCTTCCCCTCAGAGTGGCGTGACTCGCTGGCTCCAACATCAATGACCGAGCCAAGATTCACAGCGTATTCCAACTAGGCGTTGCTGTGACGGGAACGATCGAAGCGCTAGGTGGTTCACTCGGCTGGCTTGCCTTGGGTCTTCAGTTGCTGCAAATTCAGCACGCGCGTCAAGCGTTCGTGGACGTCCGGCGGCACGGTCTCTTGACCATAGTTGCGATAGAGCGTAATCGTTTTATTCAGCGTATCGACCATCACGCGGCAGTCGTCGCAGCCGCGCAGGTGCTGTTCGATCTCCGCACAGAGCGCGCTTTCCAACTCGCCGTCCAGGTATGCCGACAACTTGTCTTTGATCTCGCGGCAGGTTTCGGTGAGATGATCCATTAGGGTACTTCCTTTTCTATTACGCGCGGCGCGCCGAAATAGTTCGAGAGTTTATCGCGCAGCGCCAACCGCGCGCGGTGCAACCGCACTTTCGCCGCTTCGATTGAAATGTTGAGCACCGCCGCGGCTTCTTCGGTCGATAGCCCATCGACATCGCGGAGCAAAAAGATCGAGCGCAGCGTTTCTGGCAGCGTCGCCACCGCCGCGTCCATTGCTTCGCGCGTCTCCTGGTTCAGCAGCGCCGCTGCGGGGTCGTGCGACCAATCGGTTAGTTCGCGCGGCATTGCGCTCTCGTCGTTCTCGATCACTTCGTCGAGCGACGCGCCCGGCAGCGGCTTGCGTAGCCGCATCAGCGTCGCGTTGTACGCGATGCGATAGAGCCAGGTCGCGAAAGTCGCCTCGCGGCGAAAATTCGGTAAGCCGTTCAGCGCGCTGATAAAAGTTTCCTGGAGCGCGTCTTCCGCGTCCGCCGGATTGCGCAACATCCGCAGCGCCAGCGTATAAACGCGATGCTCGTGTCGATGCACCAATTCGGTGAAGGCGGCTTCGTCGCCCGCCTGCGCCTGGATCACCAGGTCTTCGTCGCGCGGTTGGTCTGACGGCATTGAGATTCCCACAGCGTGGAGCGGTTTCGCCTGCATTATATCACGACGCGGGCGAGGGCTCAAATGCCGTGAGCAACTGCTCGATCGGCGGCGCGTGGTAAAAGCGCTGCGCGCCGACGATCAACGTCGGCAGCATCATCACGCCGTCGCGGAGCGCGCGCGGCAGGTTCGTCAGCACCTCGATCTCTTCGATTTCAATTTCGGGATGTTCGCGGCGCACGCGCGCGATCAGCCGATTGGTGGAGAGGCAGCGTGGGCAGATCAGCGATTTGTAATAGACGATTTTCATTGGGTTAACAGCGGCGCGACGCGCTGGTCGAGAATTGCCGGCGAAATCTGTCCCGTCCACGCAAAACGCAAATTGCCGCTGCGGTCGAGCAGATACGTGCTCGGCAGACCATTGGACCCCATGATGCGCGAGACGATTCCGCCCGGATCGTAAAGGACGGGAAACGCCATTTGTTTTTCGCGGACGAATTGCTGCGCGGCGGTCGCATCGTCTTCTGAATTGACCGCCAGCAGTACCAGTCCATCGGCTTGGTGCGCGTGGTAGAATTTGATCAGGTCGGGCATTTCGGCGCGGCACGGCGGACACCACGACGCCCACAGATTCACCAGCACCGGCTTGCCGCGATAATCGCTGAGATGAATCGACTTGCCCGCGAAATCGTTCACGGTGAACTCCACCGCGCTGCCACTTCGTCCAACCGCGAGCGCGCCGAACCCGCTCAACGCGAAAACGCCAACGACGACGAGGGTGACGAAAATGATAACGATCCACATTAGCGGCGACGACGATCGGCGCCGCGAAGCGCCCGGCGAATGACGGCGACTCATCGGTTTCCTTTCAAGGAGGCGCCCAATCTCCGCAGGGAGATTGGGCGCCGTGGAAAGATGTCGTTTGCTCTACGCGTGCTTGGGTTGCTTGAAAATGAACCCAAGCAGGCAGGGTCCCCAGACACCCATCGCGATCGGCAACAAGCCAATGATCGCGACGATGATGCCGGCGGCGCCGCCGACGACGGCGAGTCCAACGTAAATCAATGCGAGTCCGAGAATCACGCGCACGACGCGACCCACACCGCCCTGCATAAAGTTGATCAAACTGTTCATGTGAATAACTCCTTTTTGTTTTTGGACGCTCTACTTCTTTTGATGCAAGCCGCATCAAAAGGTTACACGCTTTAGACACAAGTCTCGGAGACCAAGTCTGCGTTTTAACGATGCACGCGCTCGTCGCGGTGCGTCAGTTCGCCGCGCACGTACGCCTGCGCCGCGTCGTCGATCGTTTGCCGCTCGGTGAGAATCGGCTGGATGCCGGCGGCTTGCAGCGCGGCATACGCCGGCTGCCCCATGCCGCGCGCGAGCAGCACCTGACAATCAGCAATCACTGCCGCCATGCCCTGCGCGTGCGTATCGCCGCCCGCCGCGTGCGGATGCTCGGCGTGCGCCGCGTGCTGGTGCGCGGGCTTGACGCGCTGTTCGCGCGCGACGATCTGGTTGTTCTCGATGGTCAAGACTTGAAAGTACGCCGCTTGACCAAAGTGCGAATGGATGGTGACGCCATCGTCAGTCACCGCAGCAATCTTCACTGAATCCTCCTAACTCGGACAAGCCGAAACCAAACAATCTTAACCGCAAAGAACGCAAAGAAATAAAATTTCTGAACCTTTGCGACCTTTGCGCTCTTTGCGGTTCAAGATCTTTGCTTTTTGTGCAAACATTTCATTCGATAGGTACTATGGATTTGAGACACGGACAAACGCTCATCGAGAAAGATAGAAACATCCGCGTTGGTCCGCGGCACTCCGCGCCTATAGTTAATTTCTCGAATTCGGTTCGAGCGTTTGCAGCGCGGCGGCGAGGAACTGCGCCTCGGGCAGCGCGCCTTCAAAGTAACTGGTGTCGTTGATGATGATCCGCGGCACCGCCATCACCTCGTACTTTTCCGAGAGCTGCGGAAACTCGGTCGCCTCGATCATATCCGCGCGGACGAATTCGCTTTCCATCGCCATCTTGTGCGCGATGCGAACGGCGCGCGGGCAGTACGGGCAGGTCGGCGTGACGAACACCTGGAAATGAATCGGTTGCGTCAGCTGCGCCAACGCGGCTTTCGTCTCCGGCTGCAACCCGGATTCGCCTTTGGACACGTCGAGGATGTCATCGATCAGCGAGCCGAACTCGTAGCCGGACGGAATGCCAAAGTAGCGAATGCCGTAATCCTTGCCGTTCATCACCGCGATCGCCGGCGCTTTATCGATTTGGAATTGCGCCGCTATTTCCGTGTTCAAGTCGTGTGTCTCTAGCGTGAGCTTGTCCGAGAGCGCCGCGATCTCTTCGAGCAATTGTTTCGTGTCGCCGCAATGCTCGCACGCGTGTCCCTCGAACAGAACTAGCGTCACCGGCTGAACCAGTTCCTGGAACTCTTGCCGCAACACTGCGCGGTCGCTGTCATTGATGAATGCCATGTGCTCTCCTTTGCTCTTGCCATTTCACCTCATTGGATGCACAATGCAGGCAAAGGTTACAGTCTCCGCGTCCGAAACGTTCCGCGCGGAGTTGCATCTAACGCCGGTGGAGGAATAGGGATGTCACACAACGATAAACGATTCGACCCGAAGCGTCAGCACGCTTTGCTGAATCCAGAGCGGTTGGCGAAATGGGACCCGCCGCGCTTTCTCGCGCGCGTTGGCATACAGCCCGGAAAAACTGTCCTTGATTTGGGCAGCGGTCCGGGTTTCTGGACCTTGCCGCTCGCCGAAAGCGTTGGCGCTACCGGCGTGGTGTGGGCTATGGACGGGAGCCAGGAATTGCTCGACGCACTGACTGCGCGCAATCCGCCGCCGCACGTCCGCATGCTGCGCTCCGAGCTGCCCAAGATCGCGCTGCCGGATGTATCGGTCGATCTGGCATGGGTCGCGTTTGTATTTCACGAAGTGGAGCCGCCGGAGCAACTGGCTGCCGAATTGTGGCGCGTCGTCCGCGCGGATGGGCGCGTCGCGGTTCTGGAATGGCGCCCCGACGCGGAGAGCGGCGCGGGTCCGCCGCGCGAACATCGCGTGCGCCCCAACCAAGTGATCGAGAGCTTGCAAGCCGCGGGGTTCGCGCGCGCCGAGCAGACCTGGCAGGATGCAGATAACTTTCTCGTCGAAGCATTCAAAAAATAGGCGCGTTCTCCATCCCCACCTTGAGGAACAATAAACACGGCAGTCTGCCTTGAGACCGACTGCCTGTTTACCAAAGCGTGGACTAGCTCTGAATGTCTTGCGTTGTCTTGATGAAATCTAGAATCAATCCACCACGCTTGCGATCACTTGCTGTCCTTCCGGCGATTCGATAAACTCGCGGAACTTCAATTGCGCGCACGTGCATGCGCGCAGCCGGTTGCGCGCGAGATAAATCTCGCGCCGCACGGATAGCCCTTCCACAGCAACAACCTTGATTCGCCCCAGTTCCAGCCCGCGCTGC
>JBBIJS010000007.1:0-28642 GCA_037445855.1 Chloroflexota bacterium
GTGCCGCGCGGCGCGCTGACCGCGGCGGAGATCGCCGAGTACGCGCAGTTCTTCTCGTTCGGCACGAACGATCTGACGCAGACGACGTTCGGTTATTCGCGTGACGACGCGGAAGGCAAGTTCTTGCTCAAGTACGTCGAAGACAAAATCCTGCCGGAGAATCCGTTCCAGTCGCTCGATCAAAAGGGCGTGGGGCAGTTGATGCAGATCGCGGTGAAAGCCGGGCGCGCAACCAAGCCCGACTTGAAGATCGGTATTTGCGGCGAGCACGGCGGCGATCCATCGTCCATCGATTTCTGCCACCGGATCGGCTTGAACTATGTAAGTTGCTCGCCGTTCCGTGTGCCGGTGGCGCGACTCGCGGCGGCGCAAGCGGCGCTCACGCCGATCGCGAAGGATAAGTAAGGTTGCGGTTTTGTAGGGGCGACGCGCGCGTCGCCCCAATTTCATTCAAATTTGGTGGTACAGGATTATTGGGTTCTGAACAGACACGCAAGCCTTCTCAAAGACAGAACTGAGCTATTCGCTGTGCTAGATGAGCAAATCAGCAAGACTCGTTTCAATCCTTTTCACTACCACCTTCTGAAGTTTTACAAGAAGTGGCGCCCCGATTTTGCGCAAGACATTATCTGGAACAGGATAAAGGAAATTGATTTGAGAATGTAGTAGGAACTGAGTCGTGCAAATTTGGGCAATAGCGGCACGCGCAACGCCATCCGTTGAATCGGACGGCTATCAATCTGGAAGCCCGCTCTGCGGGCTTGCCGCTTCTCTAGCCGTCGATGGATTCGCTCCGCTCACCACAAGTTTCCAATCGATGGCGGCGCGCGCAACGACGCGCAAAACTCACAGGAGAGTTTGGCATGACCCCCCGCACTCCTTTCAACTGGCTGCCCGTCGCGGAACAACCGCGCGCGTTCGTCGTGCTACTCGCGCTCACTATCGCGCTGCTGATTGCGGAGCAAATCACCGGCGCGCCGCTCACGACCGATGCCGCGCCGTCCGGCATCGTCTCGTTTGAACTCGCGGGCGCGCTGCCGGTCGCGCAAAGCATTCTCGCATCGTGGGATGCGACCGCGCGCGTCTATGCCGGGCTGAATCTCGGACTCGATTTCCTCTTCATCGCCGCGTACGCCAGTTGCATCGGCTTGGGCTGCGTGCTCGTGGCGCGCAACCTCGCGCGGCAAAGCACGCGCGTCGCTTCCATCGGCAGCGTTCTCGCGTGGGCGCTCTGGCTTGCCGCGCTGCTCGATTGCATCGAGAACTATGCGCTGATTCAACTCCTGCTCGGCTCGCAGCAAGCCGCGTTTGCAGCAATCGCGCAAATGTGCGCGGTGCCGAAATTCCTCATCGTCGGGCTGGGCATTGCGTACGTGCTGCTCGGCGCGGGAGCGGCGATGATCGTCAAGCCGCGCGGCGTGGCGTCCGCGGCTTGATTTCTGTACTGAACTGAGCGAAAACCCAAACAAGGATATTCACTTTGAAATCAACCGCGTCCGTCGTCATCATCGGCGGCGGAATTCAGGGCACGAGCATCGCGTTTCACCTCGCGCTGCGCGGCATCCGCAACGTCATCTTGGTCGAAGCCGATCTCGTCGGCAGCGGCTCATCGGGGCGCAGCGCGGCGATGATCCTGCTGCAAATGTCGCGCGAGATGACGATTCGGCTGTCGCAGGAATCGTTCAAAGAGTATTCGCACTTTCGCCGCGACCTGGGCGTGGATATCGGCTACAAGCCGATCGGCTATCTCAATCTCGCGACGAAAGAAATTGCCGATGAGCTGCGCGCACAAGTCGCGCTTCAGCACCAACTCGGCGTGCCAACCGAGGTTCTTTCGCCGCAAGATATCGCAAAGCTAATCCCCGCGGTGAATGTCGAGGATATTGAGTTCGGCTCGATCTGCTGGCAGGACGGCGTCATCGATCCGCATATGGTGATGCAGACGTACGTCCAGCGCGCGCGGCAACTCGGCGTGGAGATCGACGAAAGGGTCGAAGCGACTGGCATCGTGGTTGAAAAAGGGCGCGTCGTCGGCGTGCAGACAAGCGCGGGTTTGATCTCGACGGAGATCGTCGTGAACGCGGCGGGCGCACGCGCCGTGCAGGTCGCGTCCTGGGTCAATCTCCAATTACCAATAACCAATTACAAGAGAACGGTTTTCATCACTGACCGCTTCGACGAAATCTCTGACGACGCGCCGTTCGTGATGGACCTCGCGGTCGAATGGTACTTCCGCAAAGAGGGCAAGGGAATTCTCATGGGCATGGGCGTCGAAGAGAGCACGACGTTCGAGCCGCAACTTGATTGGGAATACCTTGACGCGATGACGCAGCGCGCGCTGCACCGCGCGCCAATCCTCGCAAACGCGCGCGTGATGCGCGGCTGGGCGGGCTTGCGTTCGCTCACGCCGGACGATTGTCCGATCCTGGGTCGCGCGCCGGGGATCGACGGATTTATCAACGCGTGCGGTTGGGGCGGACACGGCGTGATGCACGCGCCCATCGGCGGCAAGCTCATCGCGGAGTTGATCGCCGACGGCAAGACGGCGACGATGGACCTCGCGCCGTTTCGGTTGGAGAGATTTTCCGCGTAGGAACGGAGTATTTCCGAAATCTTCAAGGTTGAATCGCGATTTGGAAAATGTTTCGCCCTACCTTGACATTCTAATCGACTTGTGACAATATACTGCCGCAAACAGTCCGGCGGCTTTTTGTTTTCAAGAATCGGAATTATAAATGTCAGTCGTGGATGACGTCAAACAAAAAATTGACATCATTGATGTCATCGGACAATATACCACTCTGAAAAAGGCGGGGCGCAATTTCAAGGCGCTCTGTCCTTTTCACAACGAAAAAACTCCGTCGTTCATCGTCTTCCCCGACCAGGGAACCTGGCATTGCTTCGGCTCGTGCGCCACCGGCGGCGATGTCTTCACCTTCTTGATGAAGCGGGAGAACATTGATTTCGGCGAAGCGCTGCGGCGGTTGGCGCAACGCGCCGGCGTCGAGCTGGTGCGCGAGGGACCAGGCGAAGACGCGGAACGCAAACGCCAGCGCGAGATTCTCGCGGCGGCGGCGGCATATTACCATTACCTGCTCAAGAATAATGCCGCCGCGCAACACGCGCGCGACTATTTGGCAAAACGATTCATCGCCCCGGAAACGATCGAGCAATTCGAGCTGGGTTATTCGCTCAACGAATGGGAAGCGCTCAAGTCGTACCTCGTCGGCAAGGACTTGGCGCTGCGCGATATCGAAGCCGCCGGCTTGATCATCCTGGGCGAGCGCGGCACGCACTACGACCGCTTTCGCGGGCGGCTGATGTTTCCGATTCGCAATCGCAACGGCGAGGTGATCGGTTTCGGCGCGCGGACGCTGACGGGGGAAGAGCCGAAGTACCTGAACTCGCCGCAGACCGCGCTGTTCGACAAGAGCGGCACGCTCTACGGGCTCGACCTGGCGAAAGATACGATTCGCGCGCAGAACCTCGCGGTCATTGTCGAGGGGTACATGGACGTGATCGGCGCGCATCAGGGCGGATTCCAGAACGTCGTCGCGTCGCTCGGCACGGCGCTGACGGAAAAGCAACTTGGCTTGCTCAAACGGCTGACGAACCGCTACGCGCTTGCGCTCGATCCGGACGCCGCGGGCGAAGAAGCGACCAAGCGCGGCTTGCAGGTCGCGCGCGAAGCGCTCGGGCGCAAGACGGTGCCGGTGCCGATGGGCGCGGGGCTGATCGGATTTGAGGAGCGACTGGAAGCGGAATTGCTCGTCATCCCGATGCCGCCCGGCAAAGACCCGGATGAATTGATCCACGACGATCCGACGCGGTGGAAAGAGTTGGTCGAGCACGCCGAGCCGCTCGTCGACTTCAACTTTCGCGTGATGACGCAAGACCTTGATCTGAAAACGGCGCGCGATAAATCGCTGGCGGTCAAGCGGCTGGTGCCGATCATTCAAGAGATCGGCGACGCGGTGCAGCGGGCGCATTATACGCAGCAACTCGCGCGGCTTGTGCAGGCGCCCGAGCCGACGATCGCGCAGCAAGTCGCGGGACACGCAATCCACAAGGCGGCGCGCACGCCAGCGCCGCCGATCGAAGAATCCAGCGCGCCGCGAGTGGAATCGAAAATGGAAGAGTACTGTCTGACGCTCGCGCTGCGCACGCCGGAACACCTGGCGCGGATCGATTTTCTCGAAGCCGAAGATTTCGTCGACGCGGAGCGCCGCGCGCTCTTCTTCGCTCTGCACGACTTTGCGGCGCAGCCGGACTTGTTCGATCGAGCGGCGTTCCGCGATTCGCTGGACGACGCGCTGCAACCGCTGTGCGATCAGCTGTTCGAGCGCGCGCGGCAGTTGCCGGACATGGACGAGCCCGACCTCGCGCGAGAAATCCAGACCGCGGCGTACCGTTTGCGCTTGCTGCGCGACAAAGCGGAACTGGCGCGCGTGGAAGTGATGCTGCGCGATAAGGACGCGGAGCGCACGGCGGAGGACGAAATAGTCTTGCGTGGACGCGTCGACTTTCTGGGCAAACGCATGATCGAAAGTCAGAGAGCATTGAACGCACGGACTCTGTTCAAACCCCACGTCTACCATTTGGGGGCAGCGTGATCCTCAAGCGAATGTCGGAAAAGAAAAAAATCAGCGCACTCAAAAAGCACTTGACCCGGAAAATTGGCAAAAAGCCATCGAAGGTTCTCGAGTTGGCGACCAGTCTCGCGGGTCGCGCCGACGCGGCGTGGCTGCGCGCCGCGGATTTGCCGGATCAAGATGCCGCACTGGATATGCTGGTCAAGAAGGCGGGAACGCACAAGCGGCTCAACCTCGAACAGGTGCGCACCGTTTTCCCCGAGATCGAGCAAGACCCGGAGCAAATCGCCGACCTGCGCCGTTTGCTCGCCGAGATGCGTATCAAGATTCTCAATCATAGCAAGGCGCCGCCGCGCGAAGAAGAAGAGGATGCCGAACCATCTGAAGAACCCGAGATCGAAGCGCGCGAAGTGGTCGACTTTCCGACGGAGATCGGCAGCGATCCGGTGCGAATGTACCTCCGCGAGATCGGACGCGTCGCGCTCCTCAACGGGAATGACGAATCGTACCTGTCCGCCTTGATGCACAAGGGCGAACTCGCCAAGCGCGCGCTCGAGCGCAACAAGGTCAACGCGAAATCCAGATTGCGCTTGAAGGCGCAGATCGATGCCGCCGAAGCAGCGCGGCAGCGCTTGGCAGAAGCGAACCTGCGGCTCGTGGTCAGCGTCGCCAAACGCTACATTGGACGCGGCATGTCGTTCCTCGATTTAATTCAGGAAGGCAATATTGGGCTGCTGCGCGCGGTCGAGCGCTTTGATTATTCCAAGGGCTACAAGTTTTCGACGTACGCGACATGGTGGATTCGTCAGGCGATCACGCGCGCCATCGCCGATCAGGCGCGCACGATCCGCATCCCTGTTCATATGGTGGAGACGATCAACCGGCTGATCCGCGTGTCGCGCCGCCTGACGCAAGAACTGGGTCGCGAGCCAACCTCGGACGAGATCGCGTTGGAAATGGACATTTTGCCGGCGGAAGATCGCCGCGCGGTGTTGGAAGCGCAGGCGGAAGGCGAGCAGCTCGAACCCGCGCTCGAACGCCGCCTGAAACGCGCCGCGCTCAAGGTGCGGCGCATCATGAAGGTCTCGCAGGAGCCGATGTCGCTGGAGACGCCGGTGGGCACGGAAGACAATTCGTCGCTGGCGGATTTCATCGAAGACGAATCGGTGATGGGTCCCGCCGATCAAGCGTCGCGGCAGTTGCTCAAGGAGCAGATGCAGGACGTGCTCGACGGCTTGAGCGAGCGCGAGCGCAAGGTGCTCGAACTGCGTTTCGGCTTGCGCGACGGGCAGACGCGCACGCTGGAAGAAGTGGGGCAGGAGTTTGGCGTCACGCGCGAGCGCATCCGCCAGATCGAAGCGAAAGCGCTGCGCAAGCTGCGACATCCGCTGCGGAGTCGGAAGCTGAAAGATTATCTAGGGTAGTAAAAATGGTTATTACAAATCGCGTTCGGCTGACCTACAAAGAATATCGCCATTTTCCCAACGACAGCAAGCGCCACGAACTGATCGATGGAGATCACCTTATGGCGCCATCCCCCATTGCCAAACATCAACGCGCGTCGATGAATTTGCTCTTTGCCCTCGAGTCGTTCATCAGGCAGCACGAACTAGGCCGCGCTTTTGCTGCCCCGTTCGATGTGATTTTGTCAGAATTTGATGTCGTCGAGCCGGACATTTTGTTCATCAGCACAGAGCGACTCAAAACGCTTGTTAAGGATTGGGTCCGCGGCGCGCCTGATTTAGTTGTCGAGATTCTTTCTCCCAGCACAGAAGAAATTGACCGCACGCTCAAGATGAAATTATACGAAAAGTTTGGCGTGCGCGAGTACTGGATCGTCGATCCAGAGACGGCATCCATCGAGGTCTACGCTCTGCGGAAAAACGTTTATAAATTGTTTTCTCGCGCTCGCAGGGGACAGCGTGCGAAGAGTGAGGTCTTGGCGGGTTTTGTATGTGACACCGAATCGATCTTCAAATCGGTATGAATAGAATTTGACCTTCGCGGATTCTTGAATATAATAGGCGCGTAGCTGAATGACATTCCTCGGTAGCTCAATTGGCAGAGCGCGCGGCTGTTAACCGCGATGTTCTAGGTTCGAGTCCTAGCCGGGGAGCAGAGAAAAAGGTGGAGAAAACTTCTCCGCCTTTTTTCATTGACACAACGCGTCGCGCGTGGTATAGTGCCGAAAGTTAGCACGGAGACGAGTAAACCGGGAAACAGGCATGAACGCGCTGGTCTTTGACGGAAACCTGAAACTGGAACGCGAGTACCCCGCGCCGCGCGCACCGGCGGGCGAATCGCGCGTGCGCGTGCGGCGCGCCGGCATCTGCAACACCGACCTCGAAATCACTCGCGGCTATATGGGCTATCGCGGCGTGCTCGGACACGAGTTCGTCGGCATCGTCGAGGAGGGCGAGCTGCGCGGCGCGCGCGTCGTCGGCGAGATCAATGCGTACGACGGCACCTGTCCAACGTGCTTGCGCGGCGACGTGACGCATTGTCCCAACCGCACGACGCTCGGCATCGTGAATCGCGACGGCGCGCTGGCGGAATGCCTGACGCTGCCGACGCGCAATCTGCATCGCGTGCCCGATGCGGTCAGCGACGCGCAAGCCGTCTTCGCCGAGCCGCTCGCCGCGGCGTGCGAGATCACCGACCGCGTCCACATTCGTCCGACCGACCGCGTCGGCGTGATCGGCGATGGCAAGCTCGGGCTGCTGTGCGCGCAAGTGCTGCATCTGACCGGCTGCGATTTGCTCGCGGTCGGTCGCCACGCGGACAAATTGATGATCTTGAAGATGCGCGGCATCGCGACGACAACGGAACCGGCTCTGATTCGCGGCACGTTCGATGTGGTGGTCGATTGCACAGGGCAAGCCAGCGGATTTGGACTGGCGCGGCGATTGCTGCGACCGCGCGGGACGCTCGTCCTGAAATCGACTTTCCACGGCGCGCAGGAAATGCCGTTTGCGCCAATTGTAATCGATGAAATTTCGATTGTCGGTTCGCGCTGCGGACCGTTCGCGCCCGCGCTGCGCTTGCTCGAACAGAACTTGATCGATGTCGAGTCGATGATCAGCGCGGAATTGCCGCTCGCGCGCGGGGTGGAGGCGTTTGAACGCGCGGCGACGCCGGGGATGCTGAAAGTGCAAGTTACAATGAGTCAATGAATCAATCTCCCAATGAGGCAACTTGCACCGTCGCTCCTTTACTTGGCTCATTGGATGATTGGCTCATTGATCGTCGGGGGCTTCATTGCAGAAACACTATTACCTTGCCATCGAAGGCGTGATCGGCGTTGGCAAAACGACGCTGGCGCGTTTGAGTAAGACCGAATTCCAGGCAGAGGTTTTGCTCGAAGTCTTTGAAGAGAACCCATTCCTCACCCGCTTTTATCAGGATCGCAAGCGCTACGCGTTTCAGACGCAGATCTTTTTTCTCCTGAGCCGCTACCAGCAGCAGCACGAAGCCATCCCCGCTGCGTTGAGCCGCGGCAATCTGATCAGCGACTACACCTTCGACAAGGATCATATTTTCGCGCGCCTCAACATCGACGGCGACGAGCTGGCGATGTACGAGCGCGTCCACGCGATCATGGCGAGCAAAATTCCAAACCCCGATCTCGTGCTCTACCTGCGCGCCGACACCGACACGTTGATGGAGCGCATCGCGCTGCGCGACCGCGAGTACGAACGCGCCATAGAGCGTGAGTACATCGCCGCGCTGGGGCGGACGTACGATGATTTTTTCGCGCACTATGCCGCCGCGCCGGTATTGACCATCGATACGAACGCGCTCGATATTGTGCACCGGGCGCAAGACCTGCAGGCGGTCATTGGACAGGTCCAGGCGCGATTGGAAGCGGGCGCGTATCAAGCGCGGCTGTTTGACAACGGAGTCAAGGCATGAAAAAATTTATCACCGTAGCCGGCAACATCGGTGTTGGCAAATCGACGCTGGTTGAGATGCTGTGCGCTCGCTTGGGCTGGGAGCCGTTCTTCGAGGGTGTGGTCGACAATCCCTACCTTGCGGATTTCTATTCTGATATGAGCGCGTGGTCGTTCCAGTCGCAGATCTTTTTTCTCGGACGCCGGCTGAGCGATTTGCGGCGGCTGATGGATTTTCCGAGCGCCGTTGTTCAAGATCGCAGCGTGTACGAGGACGCGGAGATTTTCGCCAAGAATCTTTATCGGCAAGGTTTCATTAGCGAGCGGGACTGGGCGTCGTACCACGAATTGTATCAGGCGCTGGCGCAATTGCTGCCGCCGCCGGACTTGATCGTCTACCTTCAGGCGACCGTGCCGACGCTTTTGCAGCGGATTGCGCTGCGCGGACGCGCGTACGAAAAAAATATTGCGCCCGATTATCTGGCGCAATTGAACGCGTTGTATGAGGAATGGATCGCCGCGTGCAGCATTTGCCCCGTGCTGATCGTCCCCGCGGATCGCCTGGACTATGTCGCGAACGGCAACCACCTTGACCTCATCGTGCAGAAGGTGCAGGACAAGCTGCGCGGCGAACAACTGGTGCTGTTTGATTGACGCGGCGCAAGTGAGAACAAGAAAACGTCCCAGCGACCCGTGTGGCGGCTGGGACGTTGCTTTTGTCATTGGCTACAAGCCGCTGTCGAAGACTTCGTTCATGTCGCCGGTGAATATGATCTTGACGCCTTTGGTGTTGTTCGGGATGATCATACAGATTGCGGAAGGGCGTACAATCTTTGGTCCGCGAGTAAAGTCCAGTTTGCAGTTTTGGTCCGATGTGAAGGGAGCGCCGATAATCCCGTCTTCACCAATTGGAAAGTACTGTAGATTGACGATGGTGTCACCTAATTGGCTCTCGTTTGCTATCGTGATTGTAGCAGTGATGAGGTCATGGGCTAGAGGCCAGGCATCTGACCGCGTAAATTTTCCGATGGTTACATGCGCCTTACCCGGTATGTAGATTTGTGTATCAGGCGGGTGGACCGGCACTGTGCTATCGCCGCCAGGAAAATCCGGCAGTTTCGGGTCTAGGGTCGAGATATCGCCGGCGTAGCCGGGAATGCGTAGGAAGATGGGCTGTGTGTTTTGGGGGATCTTCGCAGAAAAGCAAAAAGCCATGATGGCATCGTTCTGATATTCTCCGTGAACGCGGAATCCTTTAGGAACCTTGGCTGAAAAAGCGATTACATCTGTCGTGATTACGATCGAGCCGGTGGTCCTGAGAGTTTGAACTGGGTAAAAATGGATTGGATCAGTGAATAGTACGGCGTCCTTGGTCGGGATGAGTGGAGAAGAATAGGATGACGACTCATTCTCGAATGCCACATCAATTCGGACGTTCCTCCAGCCTTCTTCCGTCGCAGGGAGGTACGCAATCCGAGCTGGGATGATCTTCCATCGCCCCGCCAGGGGCGCCGGATTCACCTGCGGGTTTCCCCCGGAAGGCGCTGGCGGACTGTGCGACGCAGCCGCAGCGGTTCCGCATGCGCTCAACAATCCCACGAGCATTAAGCATTTTAGCATCGCACCCATGTGACGCATTGGACTCCTCCTCTTGAAGGTTCTTTATGTCCGCAACTTGTCAACACGAGAGCCAGTTCGACCTGACTCCTTTGTCCACGATCGTCTCATGCTATTCAATTAGCACCCATCTGATTTTCTAGAAGCGCGCGCTCAATCGAGATAACGGAATTGACTTACTCTATGGGCGCCTCGCTTTTCGTCTGCGGCACGCCAAATGCCAACAGCGCGATGACGCCAAGCAGCACGGCGAACCACAGCGTGCACAGCCGCACGATCAGCGTGGCGGCGACGGCTTGTTCGCGCACCAGCGCGACGATTTGCTGAAGCAGCAGCGCCATCCCGCCTTCCGTTGCGCCCAATCCTCCCGGCAGCATCGAGATCGCGCCGAAAAGCGACGCAGCAGCGTAAATGAAGGTGGCTTGCAACAACAGCAAAAACGTCGGCGGCAGCCCGATGCCGAGCAGGACGATAAAGAACGCGGCGCACTCACCGAACCATGCCGCCGTCGCCAGCGCGATCGCGACGAGAAGCGGCTGGAGGCGCAGCAGCAGGTACGCGCTTTCGTACAGATTGCGGGCGAGATTCGCAAAGCGTCCCAGCGCCGGCGCGCGCGCGAAGAGATCGAGTAGGCGTTCCGCGAAAGCGCGCTGCTGGACGACCACCACAAAGATCGCGATGACCGCGAGGACGATTGCCAACGCGCCAATGCCGAACGGGTAAAGCGCCAACCCCGCCGCCGCGAGAATGACCATCCCGCAGACGTCGGTCAGCCGTTCCGCGACGACGATGGACGCCGAATAACTCACCGGGGTGCTGAACCGGCTTTTCAGCAGAAACGATTTCAGCACCTCGCCGAGTTTGCCGGGCGTCATCGTCAGACTGAACCCGCTGAGAAAGATCAGGAGCGAGTCGCGGCGCGAAATCTGCCGGACGCCGATGACGCCGAGATAATAGTGCCAGCGCACAAAGCGGATCAAATAGTTGATCAACGTTGCCGCGAGCGCCAGGGGCAGAAACCGCCAATCGAACTGGGCGAGCGCGGCGAGCAGCCGCGGCGCGTCGGCGTAAAAAGTCAGCGCGACAAAAATCAGCAGCGCAAAGATCAAAGAGAAAATCAGCTTGCCGCGTAGGTTTTGCATCAGGTCCCCGGGTCAAAGAAAATAATAAAGCGAGATCGTCGATCCCGCCTTATGGTGTTGCCGTGTCAAAGAGAAAGTAACCTGCCTGTCGCGTCTTCGTCAAGAGTTCCGGCGCGCCATTAAAAACGCTCCGACGAGTAGGGCGAGCGCAGCCGCCGCGCTGCCGGCAGCCGCGGTGTAGAACGGTTTGCGCGAGCCATAGCCCTGGTTGATTGGCTTGTCGGGGCTGTACTGGTCTTGCAGCAGCCGTCCCCATTCTGTCCTGAGCGCGTCTTTAGCGCGCGCCTTGCCAATGAATGGATACCAGTACCAGTTGTGATAGAAATTCGACGCGGCGTACGACCAGGGCACGATCGGCGTCCGCAGGAGCGCGTGCTCGAACGGATGCAAAAAGCCATGGTAGATTTGGTACTGTCCCCATGAAGCCAGCGTGTTCTCGTACGCGCTGAAACGCCAGTTCTCGTCCGCGGCGTCCGCATCGCCGATGAATTTGATCTCGCGCGGATCACCGACGCCCAAGCCGCGCTCGTGCGCCGCGCGGATAAAGCGCAGGTTCAGCGGCGGCACGCCCATGATCTTCGCGGCTGCCGCGTCGAGCGCCACCGGGTCGGAACTTGCCATGATCACATTCTTGACATGCCAGCGCGTCGCGCGTGGACCGGGCCCCTCGCCCGCCAGCGTTCCATCCATCACCGCGAAAATGCCGGTGTGAATGTCCTGTTGGATTTGCAGGAGATCAACCAGCGTATCGTCGATCACGCTATGGGTCCAGTGCCGCTTTTCATCGAGCAATCCGCCGAACGCGTTTTTCATTGCGCCGGTGATGTGCGTAAACACGTGCGTCTTCATCGTCGGGAGATGCAGGACGTTCTTGCCGTAGAAGAATTTCGGAATGTGGACGCCGTGCCCTTCGTACACTTTATCGAGCACAAGGAACGGTTGCTTGGGCTCATAGCGCACCCACGCGACATCTTTCTGGTAGGTCTCCGCGGTCTTCAAAGCGTACTTGTCTTGCACGAACTTGTGGCGATTGTTGCGCTGTCCCTCTTGTCCGTTGACGACGACGGTATCATTGTGCGTCGCGACGAGCTTGTCGCGCGAGTAGCCATCCGCCAGCAGCGTTTTCGTCACGCCTTCCAACTGCCACGGCGTGGTCGAGCAGCTGGGGTACCAAATTTGCCACGAGATATTGATCTTGAGCAGCGTGTCATTCTGTTTCGGCAGGTTGTCTTCGTAGCGAGCCAGATGCATCAGACGCGCGTAATCGGCGAGGACGGTCTCCGGACTTGTCCGCAGAATAGCAACCTGACCTCTGCCCGGAAAATTCTTTGGATCGATCATCAACGATGCTCCTTCTTGGTTTGAACGTCGGCGCAAGTATATTCCAAACTTGCTGGTTTGTCTAATTAACGCCGATCCCCATTTGTTCGACCGCGCGGTTTGTGTTATAATTTTGACGAGAGGTTCGACCGGAGGTTGCCGTGAAATCCGACGCGCTGGTTCTGCAACTCAAGATCATCGGCGTTCTAATGCGCGCGGCGCGCGAAAGGGCGCACCGCACGATCGATGAGGTCGCGCAGCGATTGGGCGTGACGCCCGCGCGCGTGCGTCAGTACGAGCGCGGCGCGCGCGAGATTGCGCTGCCGGAATTGGAGCATCTCGCGCTCTTTCTGCAAATGCCGCTTTCGTTTTTCTTCAATGGCGGCGAGTCGACGATAGAACGCGAAGCGCCGCGCCCGCCGAGCGCGGCGGAGACGCGGGCGCGCCGCGCCGCGCTGGGCGTGAAATTGAAACAAGCCCGCCTTGCCGCGGGCAAGACCAGAGACGACTGCGCGCAAGCGATCGGACGCAAAGCGGGAACGGTTGGACGCTACGAGCTGGGCGCGAGCGACATCCCGATCACCGAATTGGATCAACTCGCGCAATTTCTGCAGGTCAACCTCTTCTATTTTGTCGAAGGCAAAGCAGCGAGCGGGGAGGAAACTGGATTGCAGGACCTCGAGAGACTGGCGCGGCTGCCTAAAGAAGTTCGCGCGTTCGCGTTCAACCCGGACAACCTGCCGTACCTGCGCATGGCGATGAAATTTGGGGACTTGCCGATTGATCGGCTGAAAGAGTTGGGAGAAATCCTGCTCGTCGTTCACTAATGGCAGGAGGAAAACTTGGACGCTGAAGCGCTCCGGGCTGAAGCGGAGAAATTGTACCAAGCCGGACAATTGAACGAGTCGGCGGCGGCATTTGAACAAGCGCGCGCGGATTTTGCCGCGCAGGGAAACAAGGCGCAAGCCGCGTCCGCCGCGAATGATCTCGGCGTAGTGTACTTTCGCGCTGGACGCGCGTCGCAAGCGCGCCAGGCGCTGCAGGACGCGCTCGCCGCGTTCGAGGAATTGGGCGACGTGAAAGCGCAGGCGAAGGCGCTCGGCAATCTCGCGCAAGTGCTGAGCCGCGGCGGCGATAAAGACGCGGCGGATAGAAACTACGCGCGCGCGGCGGAGTTGTTCCGTCAAGCCGGCGAACGCCGCATGGAGTCCGATACGTACCGCGCGCAGAGCCAGATGCAGTTGCAGCGCGGTCGGTGGCTGGAAGCGCTCGCCGCGTACGACCGTGCACTCGCCGCGAAGGGCGGTTCGGGATTGCTGCGCGCGTTTTTGCAAATCCCGTTGCGGTTGCTCGGTCTTCGCAAATAATCGGCGTCAGTAAATCAAGCGCCCCTTGTCATCGCAAGGGGCGCTTTTCTTATTTGACGCTGAACGTCTTGATCGTATCCGCCACACCATTCACGGAGATTTCGACGCGGTAGGTGCCGACGGGCCACGTGGAAACCGGCTTGAGCGTAAAGTCGATATTGCGCGAACCGTCGGTCGCCAGATTGGTGGAATCGATCAGCGTGTTCGCGGCGGCGGCGCTGCCAACATTCGTCACACACCAGGTCGCCTTGAATTGAGTGTTCGCTGGCGCGTTTTGAACTGTGACGATGCCGTGGAATGTAGCGCTGGCATTGAAAGTGACGGTTGGGTTTACGGGGTCAAAGTTGGCGCCCGAAGAGTTTTCCGCCATGACGACTTGGCTGATCAAGCCGGAGGGTTTCGCGGTGGAATTGGCGCAGGTCGTTTGCGCCGGCGCGGTGGGCTGCGCTTGCGCCGAGGCGCTCACCGAAAAATTGAGCGTTTGATTCAGCGCACCGTTCAGATAGATGTCGGCTTTATAGTTGCCCGCCGGCAGTTTGCCCGCGTTGGGCTTGAATGAAAAGTCGAGGTTGCGCGAGCCACTGGCAGTGAGCGCGAAATCGCCCATGGGGGTGTTTGCCGAATCGCTCCAGGCGACCTTGACCGCGGTATTGGCAGGCGCGTTGGCAAGCGTTACGATCGCGTGAAAGATACTTTGGTTCGCTGGAAATGAATCGGTGATACCGACCGGGTCAAAGGTGTCACCGCTGACATCTTTCGCCGTTACCGCGTTGGTGATGATGTTGACCGGTTGCGGTGCAGCGGTCGGTTTGGGCGCCGCTGTCGGTTGAGGAATTGCCGTCGGCGTTCCACCGATGGCGGCGGTGAGTACGGATGAAACGTCGCAGGCAAGCGCGAGCGGCGCAAGCAGAACGAGGAATAATACAGCGCGGGGAAACAGTCCTTTGGATAACATTTTTCTTCCTCCCGTGAGTTGATTAAGCTGCCGCCATTCTAGCGAAACTGGGGTGGGCTGTCAATAGTACCTATCTGGTGATTGCACACATCTTGATTGTGTCATTGCGAGGCGCGGTTTTTGCGCCGAAGCAATCTCAATCATTAGCAATGCGATTGCTTCGCTTCGCTCGCAATGACACTTGTGGGCAATCACCAGTACCTATCGAATGAAATGTTTGCACAAAAAGCAAAGATCTTGAACCGCAAAGAGCGCAAAGGTCGCAAAGGTTCAGAAATTTTATTTCTTTGCGCTCTTTGCGGTTAAGATTGTTTGGTTTCGGCTTGTCCGAGTTAGGCGCATCGAAGATCGAAGACAATGCCTCGGACACCTTCCGAGGCATTTTGAATTATCGTACGTTGCCGCGCGAGCCAGAGGAGGTTATTCTTCCTCTTCCTCGGCTTCCTCGCCGGTGCGCTCTTTGCGCGCCTTATCGATGATCTGCTGCGCGATGTGGTTCGGCACCGTGTCGTAGTGGCTGAACTCCATCGTAAAGTACCCGCGCCCCTGCGTCATCGAACGGAGGTCGGTCGCGTAGCGCTGCAATTCCGCGAGCGGCGCGAGCGCGGTGACGATGCTCGACGCGCCTTTCTGATCCATCCCTTGCACCCGCGCGCGCTTGGTGTTCAGATCGCCGAGGATGTCGCCCATGAACTGGTCAGGCACGGTGACGGCGACGGTCATGATCGGTTCGAGCAAGACCGGACCCGCCAGCGGGATGCCGGCTTTGAACGCCTTGTGCGCGGCAAGCTTGAACGCGATTTCGGACGAGTCAACCGGGTGGTACGAACCGTCGTACAGCACCGCGCGAAAATCCACGGTGGGATAACCGGCGAGCACGCCTTTGTTGATGATCTCGCGCATCCCTTTCTCGACCGCGGGAATGAACGAGTGCGGCACCGAGCCGCCGAATACTTCCTCGGCAAATTCAAAGCCCGTGCCGCGCGGCAGCGGCTCGAAGCGGACCCACGTGTCGCCAAACTGACCGCGGCCGCCGGTCTGCTTCTTGTGCCGCCCCTGCACCTTCGCGATTTTGGTAATTGTCTCCTTGTACGGCAGCTTCGGCACGCCGGTCAATAGCTCCACGCCGAATTTTTGTTTGAGCCGGCGCACCGCGACATCGACGTGCGATTCGCCCATGCCGGCCATGATCGTTTCGCCGGTGTCGTGTTCGCGGCGCACGCGCAGCGTCGGGTCTTCTTCGACCAGTCGCTGTAACGCCGCGCCCATTTTGTCCAGGTCGGTTTTCGTTTTCGGCATCAGCGCGACGGAGTAGACCGGATTAGGATACGCGACCTTCGGCAGGACGAGGGCGTGCCCCTTGTCGCAGAACGTGTCGCCGGTGGCGGTGTCCTGCAATTTGGCAACCGCGCCCAGGTCGCCCGCGCTGATCTTTTTCGTGGGCAGTTGTTCCTTGCCGCGCATGACATACAATTGCCCGATGCGCTCTTCGTGCCCGTCGCGTGAGTTGACGGCGCGCGAATCGGATTCCATCGCGCCGGAGTACACGCGAAAGTACGTCAGCTTGCCGACGAACGGGTCTGCCATCGTCTTGAAGACGAACGCGGCGAGGTGGCTGCCGTCTTGGACGGACAGTTTCTCGTCTTGCTTGGTCGCCGGGTTTTGGACGGTGACCGCCGGCGCTTCGACCGGCGACGGCACGTAATCGGCGATGAATTTTAGGATGTACGGAATGCCGACATTCTGGGTCGCCGAGCCGCACAGCACCGGCGCGAGCGTGCCGGCGCGCAGACCGACGCGCAGTCCCGTTTTCATCTCGTCGTCGGTCAGTTCTTCGCCGCCGAGGAATTTTTCGATGAGCTTATCGTCGCTTTCCGCGGCGACTTCCATCAGCTTGGTGCGCTCTTCCTCCAAACGCGCGGACATTTCAGCGGGGACGGCGGATTCGCCGGATTCGTGACCCAGGAACGCCTTGCGGTTCACGACGTTGATCTCGCCTTTGAAGCTGGCTTCCTTGCCGATCGGAATCTGGAGCGAGACGACCATCTTGCCGAACCGCTCGCGCAACTGCGCGAGGACGCGGTCATAGTCCGCGTTCTCGCGATCGAGCTTGTTGATGAGGATCAAGCGCGGCAGTTTCATTTCTTCCGCGTATTGCCACACCAACTCGGTGCCGACTTCGACGCCGCTGACCGCATCGACCACCACGATCGCGCAATCCGCGACGCGCAGCGCGCTCTTGACCTCGCCGACAAAGTCGACGTAGCCGGGCGTATCGAGCACGTTGATCTTGTAGCCGTTCCATTCGCAGGGGATGACCGAGGTGTTGATCGAAATCTTGCGGCGCTGTTCTTCGGGGTCGAAATCCGACACGCTGGTGTTGTCATCGACTTTACCGAGGCGGGTGACCGCGCCGGTATTGAAGAGGAGCGCTTCGGCGAGCGAGGTCTTGCCAGAACTGGAGTGACCGACCAGAACGATGTTGCGGACTTGGTCCGCCTTGTACTCATCCATAGGGCTTCACTGCCTCCACAAGAAAGGATGAAGGCGGAAGGATGAAGGAGGAAGTGAAAATGTTTTTTCATCCTTCATCCTTCATCCTTCATCCTTTGTCGTCATTATACCACAACCTGACCGTCGCGCCAAAAATTTGATTTCGCGCGGCGAACGTGATAAACTGGAAATCGGTGGTCGGGTCGCTAGGTGGTCGGTGGTTGGGTAAAGCATCTCAACCGTCTTTGACTTGTGAGGGCTTGCGAAGCGCTTTTGGTTCTCGGAATTTTCAAATGAAGAAGGATCGCGGCACGTACGCTCTAGTAATCTTTCTCCCGCGCGCGCAGACGATCCGCGTCGGCGCGTTGGGCGCGTTCAATTTCCCGCGCGGGTATTACGTTTACAGCGGCAGCGCGCTGAACGGGCTGCGCGCGCGCGTCGGCGCGGCGCGGAGGTTTGCTAAAAAATTCCGACTGTGCTAAACTAGCCCGCGTAACGCCCCTGTAGCTCAGTGGATAGAGCATCGGCCTCCGAAGCCGTGTGCGGGAGTTCGAGTCTCCCCAGGGGCACCTCCGTAACCTTACGAAAGACTCGCCCATCAACGAGAGGTCTATGAAAGCCCGCGTGGCGGTCCTCGCCGATTGCGCCAACGTTACTGCCGATGGCAAGCTCAACATTATGGGCGTCTTCAACGTCATCAACGCCCAGCGTGTGCCGGTGGTTCATAGCCAGATGCAACTCGTCTTGAGTCTGGCGCCCGATCCGTGGGAACTGAACACGACCGTGCCGTTGGAAATTCAACTCGTCGATGCGGATGGCAAGATTCTGTTTGGCGTCAAGGGTCAGGTCGCGCCGGGCGGCGCGGCGGGCGGCGAGCAGCCGACGACGAACTATCTCCTCGGTCTGAACAACACGGTCTTTGAGAAATTTGGTTCTTTCGATTTCAAGATTCTTGTAAACGATGAACCGTTCGCCTCGATTCCGCTCGTCGTTCGACAAGCCCCGACAACTCCGCCGGGAAATTGAACGCCGGCGAGATCCGCAAAGTGAAAATTCGAGAATGAGATTCTACCCGGAAGCATTTGCCAGCGTCCGGGTGTTTTTGTGCGCCTTGTTGCGAGAACTCAGGCAACCCTTGCGAAGGTTGCAAAAACGTTTGTCACCGATTCATGGATGGGAGCAGACGATGGAATTCAAACGCGCGTTTTCCGGTGCGCCGTGGGAATCGAAAGTGGGATACTGCCGCGCGCTCAGAGCCGGCGAGCACATCTACGTCACGGGCACTGCCGCGGTTGATGAGAACGGCAACGCGTTCGCGCCGGGCGATGCGTCCGCGCAAGCGCGGCGCTGTTTCGAGATCATCGAGCGCGCGCTGCGCGAGCTGGGCGCGGAGCGCGCGTGCGTAGTGCGGACGCGGATGTTCGTCACCGACATCTCGCGCTGGCAGGAGTACGGCAGGGCGCACCAGGAATTCTTCGGCGCGCACCCGCCGGCGACGACGATGGTCGAGGTCAAGTCGCTGATCGATCCCGCGATGCTGATCGAGGTGGAAGCGGACGCGGTGTGTTCCGAGTAGAATTGCCGGACGAAGGATTTACGAATGTTTAGCGTCCGGCGCGGCGGTTTCGTTCTATAATCGAGAAATGCTCAACCTTGCGAAGGTTCGAAGATCCATTCGGCAGAAAATCACTGTCGCTAAGAAATCCTACCGCGGTGACAAGCATCTTTACAACCTTCGCAAGGATTGGCTGAGTAGTCACCTAACTCGGACAAGCCGAAACCAAACAATCTTAACCGCAAAGAGCGCAAAGAACGCAAAGAAATAAAATTTCTGAACCTTTGCGACCTTTGCGCTCTTTGCGGTTCAAGATCTTTGCTTTTTGTGCAAACATTTCATTCGATAGGTACTATAATCGAGAAATGCAAACGACGCTCTTGGAACGCCATCGACAACTGGGCGCGCGATTCCTCGAACGCAATGGAATCACGTTGGCGCGCGATTACGGCGATCTTCGCGGCGAATACGACGCGCTATTCTTTGGCGCGGGCGTGATCGACCTGGCGCAATTCGGCGTTCTGCGCGTCGAAGGGCGCGATCGCGTCGAGTGGCTGCACAAGCTTGTAACCGCGAACGTGCAGGCGTTGCCGGATTGGACGGGTGCGTACGCGCTGCTGCTCAACGCCAAGGGACACGTCGCCGCTGATCTGATCGTGCTGCGATTGCCGGACGCGCTGCTGCTCTATACGAGTCACGCGGCGAAAGAAAAACTTGCCGCGAACTTGCGCCGCGCGATCTTTCGAGAGAAGGTCATACTGGCTGATGCGAGTGACGCGTTCGCCGTGGTCTCGCTGCAAGGCGAACTCGCCGACGAGGTTCTGTTGCAGTCGCTCGGCGTATCGCCCGCGCCTGCCGCGTTCGCGGTTTCTCCGCTGAAATTCTTCGATAGCGAGTTGTTGGTCGTCCACAACCCGCGCAGCGAGCATAACGGTTTCGATCTACTCGTCGAGCGCCGGCATATGGAGATTCTCTGGGAGATTCTGACCGCGAAAGGCGCGCGTCCCATCGGCTTGGACGCGCTGAACGTCGCGCGGGTCGAGGCAGGCATTCCGTGGTACGGCGATGATTTCGACGAGACGATGCTTGCGCCGGAAGCGCGGCTCGACGCGTTCATCGCGGAGAACAAGGGCTGCTATACCGGGCAGGAAGTCATCGCGCGGATCAAGACTCGCGGGCACGTCAATCGATTGCTTGTCAAATTACAAATTACAAATGACCAATTACAAATGGCTGATGATCGCATTCCGCAACGCGGTGATCTCATCTTTGTAGACGAGCAGGAAGTCGGCTGGATCACCAGCGCGGCTTGGTCGTTTGCAAACGACGCGCCGTGCGCGTTCGGTTACCTAAGGCGAGAAGCGGCGCAAGACGGCGCACGCGTGCAGGTCGCGCGCGGAGAAACTCGCGTCGATGCGCGCGTCTCCATTCTCGAACGTCTAACTTCCAATCTCTAATCTCCAATTTCCAACCTCCAATCCACCTATGACTCTTTTCCTCACCGAATCCGACGTTGAGAATCTCCTGACGATGTCCGACGCGCTCCGGCTGGTCGAAGACGCGCTGCGCGAGATGGGCGAGGCGCGCGCGTCCAATCGCCCACGCCAGCGCGTGCGTGCGCCAAACGGAATTTTGAATTTGATGCCGGCGGGCTTGCCTACGCGCGGCTATCTTGGTTTCAAGTACTATTCTTCGTTTCGCCCCCGCACCCGATTCTGGTTTCACCTGCTCGACGCGAACAACGGCGACGTGCTCGCGATCATACAGGCGGATCGATTGGGGCAGCAGCGGACCGGCGCGGCAAGCGGCGTGGCGACCAAGTACCTCGCGCGCACAGACGCCGCGACTGTCGGTATGATCGGCGCGGGCTGGCAAGCCGAAAGCCAGCTGGAAGCCGTCTGCGCGGTGCGCGCGATTCGCGTCGCGCGGTGTTACAGCCGCGACGCGGAACATCGCAAAGCATTCGCCAAAAAGATGAGCGCGCGGCTCAACGTGGACATACGCGGCGTCGATTCGGCGGAGGAAGCGGTGCGCGCGGCGGACATTGTCATCACGGCGACTTCCTCGCTCGAGCCGGTGCTGCGCGGCGAATGGCTCAAGCCCGGCGCGCATCTCAACGCCGTCGGCGCGAACCGCGTGGAGGCGCGCGAACTGGACGACGGCGTGTTAAACCGCAGCGCGTTCGTTTGCGCGGATTCGATCGAGCAGGCAAAGATGGAAGCCGGCGATTTGATCGCGCCGATCAAGCGCGGGGTGCTGACCTGGGAGCGCGTTCGCGAATTGGGCGAGGTCGTCGCCGGCAAAGTTGTCGGGCGCAAGAGCGATGCCGACATCACACTTTTCAAGTCCATGGGCATCGCGCTGGAAGATGTTGCGGTGGGCGCGTGGGTGTACGAACAAGCGCGCGAACAAAAACTCGGTAAGGAAATTTCATTGTGAAAATTATCGTCTGTATCAAACAAGTTCCGTACATCGATCAACTGAAATTTGACACGGTGGCTCGCCGCGTGATTCGCGAGGGCGTCGAGAGCGAAATCAATCCGTTCGACAAGCGCGCGATCACGAAAGCGGTCGAGTTGAGGAAACAATTCGGCGGCGAGGTGTACGTGGTCACGATGGGACCGCCGCAGGCGAAAGACGCGTTGGTTGAGGCGCTGGCGATGGGCGCTGACCGCGCGGTGCATCTGCTCGGTCGCGAGTTTGCCGGGGCGGACACGCTCGCAACCGCGCGGACGCTCGCGCTGGCGTGCCAGAAGATCGGTTTCGATTTGATCTTTTGCGGTCGCTATTCCACCGACGCCGAGACCGCGCAGGTCCCGCCGATGCTCGCCGAGTTTCTCGACCTGCCACAGATCAGCGGCGTCACGCAATTGGAGGTTACCCAAGACGCCAAGCGTCTGACCGCGACGCGCGAGTTGGATGATGGTTTTGAGACTCTGGAGTGCGCGCTGCCGGCGCTGCTCAGCGCGGCGGAGCGGCTGTGCAAGCCGATCAAGGTCACGCCGGCGGAACTGGAAGCCGCGAAAGACAAGCCCATCGAGATTTGGGGCGCGGCTGATCTATCGAAAGACCTGACCGTATTTGGACTTGCCGGTTCTGCCACGCGAGTCGAAGAGATTGACACGATCGAACACGCGCGCAAGCGCATCATCCGTCACGCCGACGGAAACGCCGATGCGATTGCGCAACTGGTGGTGCGCGATTTGCTCGAAGAGGGTTTGTTTGGCGAATGGAAATCCAAACCGCATGAGGCGATTAGACCCAGACGGAAGACGGCGGACAGAGGACGGCAGAACGCGGTTTGGGTGATCGCGGAGGTGATCGAAGGCGAAATCCGTCCGGTGACGCTGGAGCTACTGGGGCGCGCGATCCAACTCGCGGACAAAATCGATTCGACTGTCGCCGCGGTCTTGATCGGGCAGGGCCTAGACCAGCACGCCAAGGCGATTGCCGCGTACGGCGCGGATCGCGTCTACGTTGCCGATTCGCCCGCGCTCGCGACGTATCAGACCGAGCCGTACACCGCGATTCTCGCGGACGCGATTAGACAGCACGACCCATACGCGGTCTTGATCCCATCGACCGCGAACGGCCGCGACCTGGCGCCGCGCGTCGCCGCGCGCTTGCAGGTCGGATTGACCGGCGACTGCATCGGTTTGGAGATCGACGAGCGAGGACGCTTGGTGCAGCTCAAGCCAGCGTTCGGCGGCAATATCGTCGCGCCGATCCTGAGCAAGACGCGCCCGGCGATTGCGACGGTGCGCCCCGGGATGTTGCCGCAAGCCGAGCCGGATTTCTCGCGCGTCGCGCCGACGGACGCGCTGCCTACCGATGCGATGGGCGCGTCGCGCACGCGCGTGATCGGCACAGAGCGAAACACGCTCGCCGGCGTCGCGCTTGAAAGCGCCGAAGTGATCATCGGTGTTGGAATGGGCATCGGCGGACCCGAGCAGCTTGCCGCGCTGCAAGAACTAGCCGCTGTTTTGGGCGCGCCCATCGGCGCGACGCGGCGCGTGGTCGATGCGGGCTGGCTGCCGCGCCAAGCGCAGATCGGACTGACCGGGCGCTCGATCTCGCCGCGGCTTTACCTCGCGCTCGGCATCAGCGGCAAGTTCAATCATATGGTGGGCGTGCAGCGCGCCGGGGTGGTGCTCGCGATCAACAACAATCCCGACGCGGAGATTTTCAAGCAAGCCGATTACGGCATCGTCGGCGATTGGGCGCAGGTCGCGCCCGCGCTCGCCCGCGCCTTGAAGGGCGCGCGCAAGTAATGTGGGATTTGCGAGAATCGCAAAGTGTGCTATCATTGCCGCGTCGGTCGATTTCTAACGTGAGGTTCATCGAAAGCGTATGCGATTCAAAGGAATTCTTGTTTCAGTCATCGCACTCGCGTTGTTGATGCTAGCGATTCCGGTATCGAGCGCGGCGGCGTGCAACCCATTTGATTTCGACGCGCCGGCGGATGCGCTTTGGTGCGAGGTGCGCGCGCGGACGCCGATCCCCGCGACGCCGACGCCCGCGCCTATCGTTATCGCCAAGCCGGTCGCCGCGAGCGTGCCGCGCGGCAAGGACACGTCGGCAACCGCGACGCGCGGCGGCGACAGTCCAGCGAACGCGTTAGAGGTCAACTCCAACATCCAGACGATCGATCCCGGTGGTCGCCTGTGGTACAAGATTGGGAATGACGGCATGCATATCGACGTCTGGGTAGAAACGTACGGACAAGCAGGGCTGAGTTTTGCAGTCTACGCACCTAACCAGGATCTTCAATCGCCGGACGTCAAACCCAAGGGACTCGGGACTTTTTCCAACTCCGAACCGAGTATCTTGCGTTGGTCGGGCGGTTCGTTCTTGCAGCGAGGAATTTGGTACGCGTTCGTGACCAACCGCAGTTCGGCTCCCGTCTCGTACCGGATTGGCGCGGCTCAATCCCCCGCGGACAAGGTTTGCGCTTCGCCGTACTGGGAATATATAAATGGGGTCGGCGTGTTCTGGGTGGTGTGCAAGTAATTGATTCGCTTTTGAGTTGGGCGCAGCGGGGATTTCTCCGGCGGCGCCCGATTTGTTTTCCCGTCCGCGCTTCTGTGCTATAATCGGCTCAAATGCTTTTTCCGCGTCGGGTTTTCTCCATCTCGCTCCTCGCCCTCCTCGCCCTCGCCAGCGCGGGCGCGCTCAGCAGCTGCCGTTCGCTTGCCGCTGACACGCCGCCTGAGCTGCGCCTGAATCTCGGCACGGAACCGCCGACGCTCGATCCCGCGCTCGCCACTGATCCCGGCTCGCAGCAGATCGATCGCATGATCTTTCTCAGTCTGGTCGATACGGACGCGGCGACCGGCGCGCCGCAGCACGCGCTGGCAACTTCGTGGGCGGTGTCCGCGGACGGTCTGATCTGGGAATTCAGATTACGCGACGACGCGACGTGGGTGCGCTACATTCCATCGACCGACAAGATCGAAACCAAGCGCGTGGTGGACGCATCGGATGTGGTCTACAGCGTGCGCCGCGTGTTTGACCCGCGCGTGGGTTCTAGTTTTGCGCCGCTCTTTGCGCCGATGCTGCGCGGCGCGGAGCAATTGCGCGCCGCCGACCCGAAGAAGACGAGCGACGCGGACTGGCAGCGGCTCTTGGCGAACCTCGGCGTGCAGGCGGTGGACGCCACGACGGTCCGCTTTACGCTCACGCGCCCGGCGAGCTATTTTCCATCGGTGGTCAGCACTTGGCTCGTGCGGACGCAGCCGCGTGAATCGATTGACGTGGGCGGCTCGGTGTGGACGGAACCGGGCACGCTGTGGACGAACGGACCGTACGTGCTGGAGAGCTGGTCGCATTCGCGCGAGATCATTCTGCAAAAAAACCCGTACTGGTACGATGCGGGTAGTGTGCGCATCGCGCGCATTCACTTTGCGATGATCGCCGATACCGCGACGGCGCTGGATGAATATCGCAATGGGAATCTTGATTCGCTCGATCCGTACGGCGGACTGACGCCGAGCGATTACGATCGCTTGAAGGACGACCCGCTGTTTGGAAATCAACTGAAGCTTGCGCCGACGCTCTGCACGCATTACTATGGTTTCAACACCACGAAAGCCCCGTTCAACGATGTGTTGGTGCGCAAGGCGTTCATCGCGGCGATAGACCGCGAGACACTGGTCTCCTCGGTCGTCAAGCTGGGTGAGCCGGCGCGCTGGTTTACGCGACCGGGCATTTTTGGATCCAGCGCTATTTCGGACACGCTCGGCATTCCCTTCAATGCGAATCAAGCGCGCGATTATCTCAAGCAAGCCGGCTATGACAAGAAGCATTTGCCCGCGATCACGCTGGCGGTCAATACGGACGACATCCACGAATTGGTCGCCGAGACGATCATCCAGATGTGGAAGAACAACTTGGGCGCGGAGGTGACGACCAAGACGCTGGACTGGAAGGGCTACCTGCAACTGCTGCAGAATGACCCGCCGCAGATTTTTCGGCTGGGCTATTGCGCGTACTACCCGGACGCGGCGAATTTCGCGAGCGTGTTCCGCTCTGGCTCGCCGGATAATTACACTCACTGGTTCAGCCAGACGCTCGATCAAGCGGTCGACGCCGCGGCGCGCGAGGTGGATGTCGTCAAGCGCCGCACGTTTTATCGCAGCGCGGAAAAAACGCTGGTGGAGGATAGCGCCGTCATCGCACCGCTCTGGTGGTCGACGCGCGCGACGCTGACGCGTCCGGCCATTCAGCGTACCTACGCGCTCACCGACGGCTACGAGCGGTTTGAGACATGGGGGATTCAGTAAGTGCAGAGCGGCGTGGGGCGAGTGCGGACAGGCTGTCCGCTCCACAGGTTGCGTAGCATCAGTTACGCATAAATCAATTTCACCGCAGAGACGCAGAGGTCGCAGAGAAGAAAATACGAGAACTCTACGTACTCCGCGCCGCTGTGGTGATTTATGGGCAATCACCAAAATTTCCCGCTTGACAAGAAGGGCAACCCTGAGTACCATTGGCGCATTCAAAATCGCTCCGCTGACTTTTGAGAAAGGATGAAATGTCGAGTAACAACGGAAACCGTTGGCTGATCGGCATCGTGCTGATTTTGGTTGTGGCGCTGGTCGGCGCGCTGTGTGTGGGCGCGGGCGCGTTCTTGATCATGACGCAGCAGCAATCGGCCGTTAGCCAGAATACGGGAGCCACTCCGCCGCCCGGCGCGACGCGCGCGCCGTCGTCCACGCGCGCCCCCGCGGTCGCGCCCGCCACTGGCGGCAAGAACGTGTTGCGCTTGCCCGGCGGCAGCGGCGGCGGCGGCGATCCGCCCACGCTGGATCCCGCGCTTGCCGGCGATGCCGAATCCGCCATCTACGTGGCGGAGATTTTTAGCGGCTTGGTCACGCTCGATCAGAACCTCAAGGTCGCGCCGGACATCGCCTCGAGTTGGGATATTAGCGCTGATCGCACGGTTTACACGTTCCATCTACGTAACGACGTGAAATTCCACGACGGTCGGCCGGTAACCGCGCAGGATTTCAAATATTCGTTTGAGCGCGCGGCGGATCCCGTAACCGGCTCGCCGACCGCGGATACGTACCTCGGCGACATTGTCGGCGTGAAAGATAAGCTCAATCGCAAAGCCGCCGCAGTAAGCGGCGTCAAAGTGATCGACGACTATACGCTTGAGATTACCATCGATCAGCCGAAGGCGTATTTCCTCGCTAAGATGACTTTTCCCGCATCCTACGTAGTGGACAAGAACAATGTCGAACGGGGTGGTAGCACGTGGACGGACAAACCGAATGGCACCGGTCCGTTCAAGTTGCAAGAGTACGTGCGCGGACAGCGTTTGATCTTAGCCAAGAACACCAGTTACTATGGCGACCCCAAGCCGCAGATCGACGAAGTTGATTTTATTTTGGGCGGCGGCTCATTCATGACGATGTACGAGAACGGCGACCTGGACTCGACGGCGGTGAGCATCAACGACATCGAACGCGTCAGCGACACGACCAGTCCGCTGAACAAGGAATTGTTCGTCGGTCCGCAACTCAGCACCCAGTTCATCGTTTTCAATACGCACAAGCCGCCGTTCGACGATCCAAAAGTGCGCCAGGCATTTGCGCTTGCGATCGATCGACAAAAGATCGTGGACGTGGTGTACAAAAAGATGCCGGTGAGCGCGAATACCATTCTGCCGCCGGGGATGCCCGGCTATGTCGACCCACAGACGCCGTCAGCATACGATCCCGCGCAAGCCAAGCAATTGCTGGCGCAGTCCAAGTATGCCGGCAAGTTGCCGGACATTACCTGGACGACCACGGGCGCCGGCGGAACCGCGCCGCAAGGAATTCAGGCAATGACGGCGATGCTGAAGGATAATCTCGGCGTCAACGTTTCCATTCAGCAAACGGACTGGGCGACGTTCATCAGTCAGTTGAACGATCCTACCAATAATCCGTACCAGATGTTCGATATCGGCTGGGTGGCTGACTATGCCGACCCCCAGAATTTCCTGGAGATTCTGTTCCGCACCGGCAGTACGCAAAACTGGGCGGCGTATTCGAACCCAGATGTCGACAAGCTGCTCGATCAAGCCGGTCTGGAAAAGGATTCGGCGACGCGGTTCAAATTGTATCAGCAAGCGGAGAAGATCATTCTCGGCGATGCGCCCGTGGTGCCGCTGGAGTACGAGCGGCAGTACTGGCTGACCAAGCCGTACGTCAAGGGCATGATCTATCCGCCGATGATCATTCCGCGGCTCAAGTACGTTTCTCTGACAAAATAGCAAGTGGCGGGTGACGAGTGGCGCGGACGCGCAGAGCGTTACGCCATTCGTCACTCGTCCTATTTCAGGGTCGATAGGATTCAAGCCAATGGCGGCTTTTGTCATACGGCGGCTCTTGTGGCTGCCCGTGTTGCTTTTCTTTATATCGCTCATCACCTTTGCGCTAGGTCTCTACGGTCCGGGAGACCCGGTGCAGGTGATGCTGGGTCAGCACGCGACTCCCGAGACCATCGAGCGGCTGCGGCATCAATATGGCTTTGACCAGCCCTTCTACGTCCAGTACCTCAACTACATTGGCAACGCGCTGCAAGGCAATTTTGGCTATTCGCTCGTCAAGTACCGCGATCAACCGGTCGGCAACCTCATCGCCGAGCGTCTCCCCATTACCATTCAACTGAATCTGCTCGCGATCATCATCGGCGTTGTCATTGGCATGCCGCTTGGACTCGTCGCGGGCTTGAACCGTAATACCTGGCTGGACTTGATCGTGCGCGCCGTGGTCATTGCCGGTATTTCTTTTCCAATCATCTTTCTCGATCCCGTTCTCACCTTCATCTTCTCGCGTCGGCATGACATTGTCTTCGCGGCAGCCAACTTTAATTTTTCGATGGGTCCTTTTCTGCCGATGGTCGGCGGACACTGGGATGGGATCTTTAGCACCAAGATCGTTCTGCCGGCGTTCATCGAAGCCACCGGCGTGATCGCCATCCTGACGCGGCAGATGCGCGCGGGCATGATCGAAGAGCTCAGCAAGGATTACGTTCGCACCGCGCGCGCCAAAGGCCTGCGCGAGCGCGCGGTGGTGGTGCGGCACGCGATGCGGAATGCGCTGATCCCGATCGCGACGATTCTGGGTCTGATGCTCGGCGGCTTGGTCGCCGGCTCCTTCCTGGTCGAGAACTGGTTCGGCGTGCCGGGCGTGGGCGCGCTAGCGTACGACGCGCTCTTCT
>JBBIJS010000008.1:0-26954 GCA_037445855.1 Chloroflexota bacterium
TCGTGCCAACGTTGACGTGCGGTTTCGTGCGCTCAAATTTTTGCTTTGCCATTCTAAATCCTCCTAAAAGTGGAGCCTTCGCTGGGACTTGAACCCAGGACCCCGTTCTTACCAAGAACGTGCTCTACCAACTGAGCTACGAAGGCGCGATAATTTCAGATTTTCTAATCTGCGATCATAAATCTGAAATTGAGTGTGGGGAGGGAGAGATTCGGACTCTCATAGCCGTACGGCATCGATTTTACAGACCGACGCGACTCACCGCCTTCGCCGCCTCCCCAGCTCTGTTGGGGCTGGCAGAGCTGGCGGTCGGAATTGAACCGACGACCTACTCATTACAAGTGAGTTGCTCTACCGTCTGAGCTACGCCAGCACCAAAGCGAAGCGCATTATATATGCCTTTGAACGAAATGTCAAAACGATTGACGTCCCGGCATCGTTTCGCCGCCGTCCAGCGCTTGCCCGCACTCGGCGCGATAGCCGCACGCGCGACACCGCGGCGGCTCGGCGTGACTGCGCGCCACGTCCTCCTGGGACGCCGCGCGCCGCATCGCGTCCATCACATCGATCAAGCGTGCGCGCAGTTCATCCGTGAAATCGATCTGGAAGACCGCGTCGCGATACTTGAGCAAGCCGTACGGCGGCGCGGCGCGCCCTTGCCCCAGCGTTTCCTCGATCAGCAGACCGTACGCCGCCAACTGCATCACGTCCGATTCGCGCGGCTGGGGCGCGGTGCGATTCGGCTTGACTTCGACCGGGATGATCGATCTATTATCCCCGCGGACGAGCGCGGGGTCTTCGACTTCGACGATGTAATCCGGCTTGCCGGTCAGCGCGTACCGCCGCGAGAACAGCGGGCGCTCGACTTTTTCCCACGCGCCGGTGTCGGCATAAACGATGCGCGCGGCTGCCGGCAAGCCGGTCTGCTCGCGCTGGGCGCGCGCCAGCGCAAACAACACCAGCGCGGCGAAGAGAGCGAGGACAAACAGCGCGGCGAATAAACCCAACATCGCCGATCAGCGGAGAGTAGCCAGCGCGGCAAGGAGCAACGCTGCCGCGAAGAAGAGCGCGAGCAGAAGCATCGCGCGCGCCACGCGCCGCAGCGAATCAGCGCGCTGCACTGCGCGCCCGTGCGCGAGATGCCGCGCAGTGCCGGCTTGCATCTGCGCGCGGTTCGCGGACTCGATGCCCTGGATGCGGTGGAGCCACCACGCGCGGCGGCAGAAAACGTACTCGCCGATCTCGCTGGCGCGGATTGTTCGGTTATCGCTCATTGACACCCGTCTGGTCCCATGCTAGAATTGAGTCATCGGAAATCAGTGGGAGGTAGATATTTGTTCTTCCTCCTCACCTCACCCCTTGAACTTGCCCTCAAAATCGTGCAGCGTCTTTTCGAGTTTCTCCTGCCGCGCCGCCACCGTCAGGTCACCGCGCGTGCGTTCCAGCACGCCGCGCACCATATCGGTCGTGCGGCGCAAGCCGCCGGTCAGCGCGTCCGGAAAATCCATCGTCACCAGCAAGGAATAAATGTCCTCCATCGCCGCGAGCACGGTCTCGCAGCGCTCGCTATTCCCGTGGCGCACGATGTCGAGCGCGTAGCGCCGCAGTTCGCCCGCGGCTTCGCCCAAGCCGTTGAGATACGCGGCATAGTCCACGCCCAGCGCGTCCGGGTCGGGAATCTTTTCGCCGGTGATGAGCGCGTGGACAATGTGCGCCTCCGCCATTTCTTTCAACCCGTCCTGCACGTAGCCCGTAAAGTAGAGATCGGGATACGCCGAGACGCTGCCCTTCATCTGCGCGGCAATCTCGCGCGTGCGCGCGAGCAACTGCGCCGCTTCGGCGTACTCGCCGCGATGCGTTGCGCGGATCGACAGCGCGCAGTGGCGGATCAGCTCACGCGACGCAGCCAGCGCGCCATCGCGCGCGGCGTTCTTCGCTTCAAAAGTCTTGCGCACCTTCTCGGCAATCAAATCGAGTTCTTGCACGAAAACCCCCAGCATCCAGTATTCAGTAGCCAGTGTTCAGTCGTCAGTGATCTGAAAACTGAACACTGATTACTGGCTTCCGCATACTAGTCCTTTTCCGCACGCGTGTCAAAAGCACAAATGATTTTGACTCTGCGCCGCAGTGTGCTATACTCGCAAGCGCCAAATTCAATCCAAGCAGGTCCAATGAAATCCATTCGATCATTTCTATTTTTTGTCATCCTGGGAATCGCGCTCGCCTTTACCGCGTGCGCCACGCCGGAGACGCCGGCGCCTCCGACGCCTACTCGCACGCCGAGACCCACATCGACTCCCAAGCCGACGAGCGCAAGCCCAACGATACCGATCACCCCCTCCCTTGCGCCGTCCGCCGCCACGACTCCAAGCGCCACGCCAACCTCCACCGCCACCAGCGCGCCAACCGCGTCGCCCACGCCGTCCGTCACGCCGACGATGCTGGGCGGCTGCGCCGAAGTCTGGCAGTCCGGTTTTTACAAAATGTACGCCGATTTCAAGACCACGCTCAAGCGCTTTGATTGTATGGTCATACAAGCAAGTGATGTGGTCATCGACTGCGACGGTCACACCATCGAAGGATTGAACAAGCAAGGGCACGGATTCTGGATTCGCAAGTACGGTTTTCCATTCTTGCAGACGCCGAACAATGTCGAAATTCGAAATTGCAAAGTCCAAAACGCCCGCGATGGGGTCTTCGCCGAAGCCGGCACGAACCTTTGGATCCACGACAACGATTTCTCCAACAACTATGACGATACGGACAGCCGGCGCTACGGCATCTTCCTGGGCTTGACCGAAGGCGGTGGCATCCGCCTCGACAATGTGCAGGGCGCGCTAGTCGAAAATAATAAGACGAATAATGCAGCGATTGGAATCGACGTGCGGAATAGCGACTCGGTCGTCATCCGCAATAACACGGCGGCAAACAATTCCGCGTGGGGCGTCAATTTGCTCAACACGCAGCACAGCGAAGTCTCCGCCAACACGCTGCGCGATAACGTGCGGTACTGCACGTGGGGCGACGGCACGGTCGATCGCGGCTGCGATGCGGGCGCGGTCATCCTTCAGGACGGCGCGAGCCACAACGTCGTCCAGAACAACAACATCACTGGGCAAAACGCGAATGGTGTCTTCATCAAGGCGCACGGCGTACGCTGCGGCGACGACAATCTCATTCAGAACAATGCCATCACGAACGCCATCTACAACGCCGTCGAGTTCTCGTTCTGCACCGGCAACAAAATCATCGGCAACAAGATCACCGGCTCGTACGATGGCGTGTGGTTCGGCTTTTCCGTGAATGCGGAAGTGCGCAACAACGTCATCAGCAACATGAGAAATCACGGCATCAGTTCCTTCAACAGCCACGGCAGCATCATCGCCGATAACCAGATCATCAACTCGCGCGAAGGAATCTTGTTTTACTGGGACACGTACGATCCGCAGAAACTCTATTTCCTCACACCCTCGCCGGACAATTACGCCTCGCGCGACAATGCGATCACGAACAACGCTCTGCGCGATAATGTCGTCGCCGGCATCCATCTGCTGAATTCGATTCAGAACCATATCACGGGCAATACCTTCGCCAACAACGCAAAGAACCTCTGGATCGAGGGAAAGAACGACGGCAATGTTGTCGCCGGTCAATAAATTCCTCCGCAGGTTCAGACTCCTCCAATCGATCGTGCTCCTCGTCGCCGCGTGCGCCGCGCTGATTCTCGCGGCGTGCGCTGCGCCGCCAAGCGTCCCGATCGCCACGCCCACCGCGCCGCTCCAAGCCGCGACGCGCGCGCGCGCCGCGACTTTGAACGCGAATCCGCCGGTGACCGTTGCCGCCGCCGCGCTACCGTCCTCGCCGCCGAGCGCGACGCCGACCCCCGCGGATACGCCGACGCCCGCGATCAGCCCGACGCCGCTGCCGCTCATCGCGGTGCAAGGGTGCGGCGACATCACGCAGCCGGGTTACTACAAGTTGGCGAACGACATCCAAAGCCCGGCTGGGCACGACTGCTTCACCGTGATGAGCCACAACGTCGTCTTCGATTGCGACCATCACACCATCGCGGGCAACCTGCGGGATGTCAAAGCTACGCAGTACCTGTACTACGCGTTCTTCGTCCGCAAGTTCGGCTTGCTGATGCAGGAAACGCCAACCAACATCGAGATCAAGAACTGCAAAATATTCCACCACCGCACCGGTATCTTTGTCGGCGGTGCGAACAACGTCTACATCCACGACAATGATTTATCGAACAACTCTGACGACACAGACAGCCGGCGCTTTGGCAATTTCTTGGGCATCACCGAAGGCGGCGGGCTGCGGCTTGACACGGTCACCGTCGGGCGCGTCGAAAATAATACCGCGAACAACGAAGCGATCGGCATCGACATCCGCGACAGCGATTCGGTCAGCGTCCGCAACAACACCGCATCGAACAACTCGGCGTGGGGCATCAGTCTGCTGAACACATCGCACAGCGAAGTATCGAACAACACCGTGCGCGACAATATTCGCTATTGCAAATGGGGCAACGGCACGATCGGGCGCGGCTGCGACGCGGGCGGCGTCATCCTGCACGACGGCGCGAGCCACAATGTGGTCCACGACAATCTCATCGCGGGCGAGAATGGCAACGGCATTTTCATCAAGGCGCACGGCTCGCGTTGCGGCAACGATAACCTGCTCCAAAACAACCAGATCATCGATGCGGTGTACAACGGGATCGAGATGGGCTTCTGTGATGGCAACCGCGTGATCGGCAACGAGATTTCCGGATCGTACGACGCGGTGTTCTTTGATTTTTCGTCCAACACGGAAATCCGCGACAACGTCATTCGCAATATGAACAATCACGGCATCATCTCCGTGAACAGCCGCGGCAGTCTCATTACCGGCAATCAAATTTCCAACGCGCGCGAAGGCGTCTATTTCTACTGGGAGACCTACGATCCAATCAAACTCTTTTTCCTGACCCCCACGCCGGATAATTACGCCTCGCACGACAACACGATTGCGAACAACCTCTTGCGCGATAATTCGGTCGCCGGCATTCACCTCGCGGATTCCACCCAGAACCGAATGACCAACAATATCTTCGCGAACAATGGCAAGAACATCTGGATCGAGGGAAAGAATGACGGCGATGTCGTCGCCGGCGACAGCCCCTGAACCGAGCCGCCCTCGCCGGAATTCGACCACACCGCGTTCCGTCGCCTCCCAGCGAATTTGAGCGCAGATTCTCGCCAAAACGAGCATTCGGACGTGTGAATAAAGGTCTTTCTTTTGACGCCGATTTGTGTTATAATCCTTGTGTAACCGATTAGCCACATCCCTGCCCGAGGAGAAGCCAGCCATGATGACAATCAGCACCCTCTCATCCAAACGCGTACTCGTCGTCTTGACGATCTTGCTGTTGTTGGTGGCGATCATTCCGCCGATCACCCAAGCCGCGCCGCCCCGCGACGGGCCGGCGGTCTACTACGTTCAGTACGGCGACACGCTCTTCTCCATCTCGCGGCGCTTTGGGACAACCGTGCCGACGCTCATGGCGGCGAACGGACTGGTGAGCGATTACATTTTCGCCGGGCAGCGGCTGGTGATTTCGTACGTGCCGGGACCGACGCCCACTCCCTCCAACTACACCTGTCAGTACACCGTGCAGCCCCATGATACGATCTACAACATCGCGTATCGCTATCAGATTCCGTGGCAGAGTCTGATGCAAGCCAACTATCAGAATAGCCCGTACCAATACGGCTGGACGTACCTGTACGTGGGGCAGCAATTGTATGTGCCGTGCCTCAGCGCCACGCCGACGCCCTTTCCGATGTACACCATTCAGAGCGGCGACAATCTATTCCGCATCGCCATTCAGTACGGGACTTCGATCTATGCGATTGCGCGCGTGAACGGAATTCCAAACCCCAATTGGGTCTGGGCGGGACAAAGTATCGTGGTTCCTTATCCCGGCACGGTGCAGTGGCCCGCGAACATTCCGACGGCGATTCCTTACGCGACCGCGACGCCTACGGTTTCTGGAACGCCCGCCACGGTAACGGCGACACCCACCGCCACCACCCCGGCGAACACCGGCGTGGTCATCATGCAAAACATCGCGTTCCTGCCAAACGTGATCACGATCTCAGTCGGTCAAACCGTGTTGTGGCGGAACGCCGACAGCGTCAGCCACACCGTGTCCAGCGGCGCCCCCGGCGCGCTCGATGGAAAATTCCGATCTAGTCAACTCGCGCCGGGACAATCGTTCTCCTTCACCTTCACGCAGGCGGGTACGTATCCGTACTTTTGCGAGATCCACGGCGCTCAGATGACCGGCACCGTGACCGTGCAATAGTTCCACCCGCAACGTCGAAAGCGCGTTGGAATTCTCCAGCGCGCTTTTTGTTTTCGCCGCAGATATGCTATAATGAGTTTAGTTGATTCGCGCGCGGCGACTGGCGACGCGGAACGTGTCCCTTGCCGCGCGCGTTGGCATTCAAAATTCAAAAGGAGGAACATGCAATGGCGCATTCGATTGACCGCGTTGCCGTGATTGGCTCCGGCACGATGGGCGGCGCGCTCGCCGCGCACTTTGCGAACGCCGGCATCGCCGTCTACCTGCTGGACATTGTGCCGAACCAGCTCACCCCGGACGAAGAGAAGAAGAAACTCACGCTCGCTCATCCCGCCGTCCGCAACCGCATCGTCAATGCGGGAATGGAGGCGATCAAGAAATCTAAACCCGCTGCGCTCTTCACCCCGCAAACGATCGACCGCATCACGCCCGGCAACCTGGAAGACAACTTCGATTGGGTGCGCCAAGCCGATTGGATTCTCGAAGTCATCGTCGAGAATCTGGAGGTCAAGCGGCAACTGATGGCGCGCATCGATGCCGTGCGCAAGCCGGACAGCATCGTCACGACCAACACCTCCGGCATTCCGATTCACGAGATCGCGGCAAACTGTTCCGACTCGTTCAAGCAACATTTCCTGGGCACCCACTTTTTCAATCCCCCGCGCTACCTCAAGCTGCTCGAAGTGATTCCGTCGCCGCAGACGTCGCGTCAAGTGCTCGAGTTCGTCAAGCACTTTGGCGAAGCGGTGTTGGGCAAAGGCGTCGTCGTCTGCAAGGATCGTCCCAACTTTATCGCGAACCGCATTGGCACGTACGCGGGCATCCTCGGGCTGCGCTACACACTGGACCACGGCTACTCGTTCAACGATGTGGACGAGATGACCGGACCGGTCATCGGGCACCCCAAGTCCGCGTCATTCCGCCTGCTCGACCTGGTAGGCGTAGACATTATGACGCACGTCGCCGACAACCTCTACCCCGCCGTCCCTGACGACGAAGCGCGCGCGGATTTGAAATCGCCTGAGCTGCTGCACGAGATGCTCAAGCGCGGCTGGCTCGGCAACAAGACCAAGCAGGGATTCTACAAGCAGGTCAAGACGGCGAAGGGCAAAGAGTTCCACGTCCTCGATCCGCAGACGATGGAGTACAAACCGCCGGAGAAAAAGCAGTACGACTCACTCGCCAACTCTGAAATGTACGAAGACCTCGGCGAGCGGTTGCGCTTTATGGTGACGCAAACCGATCGCGCGGCGAAGTTCATCTGGGACACGACCGCGAAGACACTCGCGTACGCGTCGAACCGCGTGCCTGAGATCGCAGACGATATCGTTTCGGTCGACAACGCGATGAAGTGGGGCTTTGCGAACGAAGTCGGTCCCTTTGAAATGTGGGACATGCTGGGCGTCGCGGACACGGTCGCGCGAATGGAGAAAGAAGGAATCCGCGTCGCGCCGTGGGTCAAGGCGATGCTTGCAGCCGGTCATCCCAGTTTCTATCGAGACGGCAAGTATTACGACCTCGGGGCGAAAGATTACAAGCCCTTGCCGAAAAGCCCAAACGTCATTTTGCTGCGCGATCAGAAGGTGATCAAGCAGAACGACAGCGCGTCGCTGATCGATCTCGGCGACGGCGTGGCGTGTCTGGAATTTCACTCCAAGATGAACGCGCTCGACGACGGCATCGTCGAAGTCGCGACCGCCGCGATGGAGCAAGTCGACCAGAATTTCGTCGGCATGGTCGTCGGCAACCAGGGCGAGCATTTTTCCGCCGGCGCGAACGTGATGATGGTTGGACTCGCGGCGAACGATGGACGCTGGGACGACATTGACCGGATCGGCAAAGCGTTGCAGGACTTTACGATGGCGATGCGCTACAGCGCCAAGCCAGTGGTGACCGCGCCGTTCGGCTACACGCTCGGCGGCGGCTGCGAAGTAATGATGGCTGGCTCGCGCATCGTCGCGCACGCGGAATCGTACATCGGCCAAGTCGAAGTCGGGATGGGACTGGTGCCCGCGGGCGGCGGCTGCAAGGAGTTGTTGCGCCGGATCGTTTCGCCGGCGATGCAAACGCCCAACGCCGACCCGCTGCCGTTCATGCAGCGCGTGTTCGAACTCATCGGCATGGGAAAGGTCGCGACGAGCGCGGACGAGGCGCGGCAGATGGGCTTTCTCGGCGCGGCGGATCGCGTGGTGATGAATCGCGATCAGCAGATCGCGGAAGCGAAGCGCACGGTGCTCACGCTGGTCGCCGAGGGCTATCGTCCGCCGATTCGCGGCAAGGTCATCTACGCCGCGGGCGAACGGATGCTTGCCGCGCTCCGCATCGCGATCTACTCGCTGGTGCAGGGCAAATACATCTCGGAGTACGACGCGAAGGTGGGCGAGAAGATCGCGTACATTCTCTGCGGCGGCAACCTCACCGCGCCGACCTGGGTGGACGAACAGTACATTCTCGATCTGGAGCGCGCGGCGTTCGTCTCGCTCTGCGGCGAGGAAAAGACACGCGAGCGGATTTGGAATTTCTTGAGCACGGGGAAGATGTTGAGGAATTAGGAATTGCGAGCTGCGAATTAGGAATTGCGGTGCGGCATGCTTCACGGAGGACGATATGGCAACTCGACCGACTTCCTTCTCATCTTGGCAAGCAACTGCACCGCAAAGCATTCGCAGGGGTCCACTTTGGAACTAGGTGGCATATCCGAAAGCGCTGTTCTTGTATGACCTTGTCTGGTTCGACTGCGAAAAGATAGAGAAGGATCGGCGCGGTCGAGCTATCGAGGAGCAAATTATCCGGAGTGCTGGTTCAATCAGCGCGAACATAGAGGAAGGTTACGGTCGGGGGCTTGGGCGCGACTACGCACGGTTCTTGAAGTTTGCCCTCGGCTCAGCGCGCGAAACGCAAGGTTGGTACTTGCGCGCGAGACACTTGTTCACTGAAGAGGTTCTCGATCATCGGCTTGCCTTGCTCGATGAGATTATCGCGCTGTTGGTGACACTATATCCCAGCAGAAAACGAAACAGTCCAAATGATGGATTGCGTTTTGCGGGTCGCAATTCACAATTCCTAATCCGCAATTGGAGGCAATATGCGTGAAGCAGTCATAGTTTCAGCAGCAAGAACTGCCATCGGCAAGGCGCCGCGGGGAAAGCTGCGGACGACCCGTACCGAAGACATGGCGGCAGCGGTCGTCACGGCGGCGCTCAAACGCGCCGGCGGACTGAAACCCGAAGAGGTCGAAGATGTGATTATCGGCTGCGCGTTTCCGGAAGGCGAGCAAGGGCTGAACATGGGACGCGTGGTCGGACTGCGCGCGGGCTTGCCGTACACCGTGCCCGCGATGACGGTCAATCGATTCTGCTCATCCGGCGTGCAGACCATCGCGCTCGCGGCGCAGCAGATTCGCGCCGGCTGGGGCGACATCATCATCGCCGGCGGCGCGGAATCGATGAGCATGGTTCCGATGACCGGTTTTCACTTTGCGCCGAACCCGTGGATGGCGCTGGAATATCCGGGCGTCTACCTGGGAATGGGCTTGACCGCCGAGAACGTCGCGCGCGAGTACAACGTCTCGCGCGAGGATCAGGACAAGTTTTCGCTCCGCAGTCACCAGCGCGCGATCGCGGCGCAGGGCGCCGGCAAGTTCAAAGACGAAATCGTCCCGCTGGACGTGGCGATTGTGGACAAGCCGGACGGGAGCGTGGCGACGCAAAAGTACACGTTCGACGCAGATGAAGGACCGCGCCGCGACACGACGCTCGACGCGCTGGGGAATTTGAAACCAGCGTTCGCGCAGGGCGGCACCGTCACCGCCGGCAACTCATCGCAGACGAGCGACGGCGCGGGCGCGGTGGTGGTGATGGAAGCCGAGCGCGCCAAATCGATGGGACTCGTGCCGCTCGTGCGGATGGTTTCGTTCGCCGCCGCCGGCGTGCGCCCCGAAGTGATGGGCATCGGACCGATCGCAGCGATTCCTAAAGCTTTGAAGATCGCCGGGCTGAAACTCGAAGACATCGGCGTGATCGAGTTGAACGAAGCGTTCGCCGCGCAGGCGATTGCGGTGATCCGCCAGTTGGAGATGGACGAGGAGCGCGTCAACGTGAACGGCGGCGCGGTGGCGTTAGGGCATCCGCTGGGCGCGACGGGCGCGAAGCTGACGGTGCAGCTCATCAGCGAGATGAAACGCCGCAAGGTGCAGTTCGGGATGGTCTCGATGTGCATCGGCGGCGGGATGGGCGCGGCAGCGATTTTCGAGAACGTGGAGTAGCGGACAGAAACGCGGAGACGATGAAGTGATCGTCTCCGCGTCTGGCTAATCGTGCTATAATATCGCTGTCACAATGCACGTCAGCACCATAGGAAGGAGACGAGAAGATGGAACAAGCGATGTTGATCACACCTCAGGGCGAGAGAATTGCCCTGCCCCCGCATACCTACGCTCTCGTCATGGAGATGCTAAGACCGGTCAAGCCGTTGCCGGTGATGGATAAAGAGGAATTGCAGTCTTTGATCAAGGAGACAAAAGGGATGCTGGCGGGTGGACCGTCTTTAACGCAAGCATTGCTCAAATCACGTCGCGAAGAACGGGAACGGGAGGAGAGACGTGCACGCGCCAGACGCCGGCGAGTCTCTGCCGAAGGCAAGCCAAGTGCTTGAATACGTCCTGGACAGTTACGCGGTCTTGGCATATCTGAATCGCGAAGAAGGCGCAGACGTTGTGGCTGATCTGATCGCCCGCACATCTGACGAAACCCGGCTCTTCCTGAGTGTCGTCAACCTGGGGGAAGTTGGGTATATCGTCGAGCGTGAGCACGGCGAGGACAAGTTGTCCAAGACGCTCGATAGAATTCGTCGACTCCCCATTGTCTTTGTCGGCGTAGATGAAAGGACGGCTCTGGCAGCCGCGCATGTCAAAGCAAATCATCGCGTCTCCTACGCCGATGCGTTTGTGATCGCGTTGGCGCAAGAATCGAAGGCGACGGTCGTAACCGGAGATCCCGAGTTTCGCTCGGTCGACAAGAAGGTTGACATTCTCTGGTTGCGCGAGCCGAACCCGAAGCGAGAAATATCGGACCGCAAAACTGCGCGTGAACGCCGTGCGGCGTATCGCGGCAAGCCGAAGCGGAAGGGGTAACCCACAAGTTTCCAATCATCTCGGCGCGACAGGCGCGAAGCTGACGGTGTAGCTCATCAACGAGATGAAACGTCGCAAGGTGCAGTTCGAGACGGTCTCGATGTGCATCGGCGGCTCGGCGCCAAATGCCGCCCCGAGTGCGTACCCGCCAACAGGGGAAGAGATACAAGCGGCTAAATTGCAAGGCGGCGCTATGACGCGATTACTTGGAAGGCGTGAGCGCCGGACTGAGCGAAACATCCTCGCGCCCTGCCATCGCACAAAGCGAAAGCACAAGAATTCCGCCGCACGTTCCAACGAACACACCAATGACAAACGCCGCCGCAATCGTGAGTTCCATCGGTCACCTCCGGGCACTTTGATAGTAGACCCAATGCACTCCCGGCGCAATAGGATTTTAATGCCATTCGGGCTGAGGCGAGCGCGTTGGGTTCCGGATCGTGTTTGACACCGCGCGCCAATCGTGCTAGAATCTTGCCGCAATTGAATAGCAACAACGTTGAACCGGAAGAGTAGAGCGCGCCGCGCTGAAAGAGAAGAGAGGTCATCGGGTGCAAACCTCTCGCAGCCAAGACGCTCGAACGTCGCCGGGGAGTTGAATCGACGAATGGCGCACGCCGCGCCGCTGAATCGATTCCGGGTTTGCCCGTTAGCGCAGGAGAGATGTAAGTTAGGTGGTTTGATGGTTAGGTGGTTTGGGAAACGTGTCCCAACTACCCAACGATCGAACAACCCAACTCCCAAACGAGGTGGTACCGCGTGAGGATTGCCCCTTTCGCCCTTGAGGTGAGAGGGGATTTTTATTTGACGACAACGGTCGCGGAGAATTCTTTCGCTGGCGGCGTATTCTTTTCGAACGGACGGAAGTACGCAAGTTTCAGCGCGGTTGTGCCACGACCGGTCGTCTGGAACTCCCAGACTTCTTTGCCGCCGGCGCCGACCAACGGCGGATTGCTGGCAGCCGGGGCAACGTACTCGGAAGCTAGCAACTTGAGCACCTGCGCGTTCGGCTCCGTAACGAGGTTCCACTTGTAGCCGGTCGTGATGTTCGAATCGAGCGTGATGTTGATCGTCTGCCCGGTCGTCGTTTCGAGCGAAACGCCGTTGTTCGCCGCGTCGAGATCGATCGCTCCGGTTTGTTCGGCGCAAGCGGTCAGCAAAACAAGGATGAGCGTCAGAACAAGAAATTGTTTCATCGAAATATCTCCCGCATAAAAAGTGGCGCGAGAGATTGTAGCACCGAACGCAACGACTGGCAAAATCCAACCTCCGATCTCCAACGTCTCACGTCCAAAAACAAGGAGTCATCCAAAATGTCTGATTCCATCGAAATGCCCAAAGCGTACGATCCGCACTCAGTAGAGGAGCGGCTCTACGAATGGTGGGAAGAGCGCGGCTATTTTCAGCCGCGCATCGATCCGAAGAAAAAACCGTTCGTCATCTCCATTCCACCGCCGAACATCACGGGCGAATTGCATCACGGGCACGCCATGTTCCTCACGTTCGAAGACCTGATGATCCGCTGGCATCGCATGATGGGCGATCCAACGCTGTGGGTGCCGGGCAGCGATCACGCCGGCATCGCGACGCAGAACGTGGTCGAAAAAGCGCTGGAGAAACAGGGCATCAAGCGCCGCGATCTGGGACGCGCGGAATTTGTGAAACGCGTCTGGGATTGGAAAGCCGAGTACGGCAGCATCATCACGCACCAGATTCGCCGCCTGGGCGCATCGACCGACTGGACGCGCGAGCGCTTTACGCTCGACGCGGGTTTGTCGCGCGCGGTGCGCGAAGCGTTCGTGCGCCTGTACGAAAGGAAATTGATCTACCGCGGCACCTACCTCGTGAACTGGTGCCCGCGCGACGAGTCCGCGATTAGCGACCTGGAGGTGGAACACGCAGAGGAGAATGGTAAACTCTACTACGTGCGCTATCGACTCGCGCCTGCCGACGGCGCTTCTTCCAACCTCCAATTCATCACCGTCGCAACGACACGCCCGGAAACGATTCTGGGCGACAGCGCAGTCGCGGTGCATCCACGCGACAAGCGCTACAAAAAATTGATCGGGCGGATGGCGATCCTGCCAGCGCTCGGTCGCCGCATCCCCATCATCGCGGACGACGCGGTGGAAATGGAATTCGGCACTGGCGCGGTGAAGGTGACGCCCGCGCACGACCCAACCGACTATGCCATCGGCGAGCGGCACGCCCTGCCAATCATCAACATCATGAACAAGAACGCGACGATCAACGAGAACGGCGGAGCGTACGCCGGCATGGATCGCTACGCCGCGCGCAAGCAACTCGTGGAGGACTTGCAGCGCGACGGTTTGCTCGATCATATCGAAGACCACGCGATGTCGATCGGGCGCTGTCAGCGCTGCGACGCCGTGATCGAGCCGCTGCTTTCGACGCAGTGGTTCGTCAAGATCAAGCCGCTCGCCAAACCGGCTATCGCGGCAGTGAAGACCGGCAGGGTCAAGATCGTGCCAGAGCGCTTCAACAAAATCTATTTCAACTGGATGAACAATCTCCGCGACTGGTGCATCAGCCGCCAACTATGGTGGGGGCATCGCATCCCGGTGTGGTACTGCGAGCAGGGGCACGAGACCTGCGCGCGCACCGATCCAACCCAATGCGCGGTGTGCGGCTCCACCAATATCCGGCAGGACGAAGACGTGCTCGATACGTGGTTTTCGTCCGGCTTGTGGCCCTTCTCCACGCTCGGCTGGCCCGACGAAACGGAAGACCTAAAATACTTTTACCCAACGTCGGTGCTTGAAACCGGCTACGATATCCTGTTCTTCTGGGTCGCGCGGATGATCATGGACGGTTTGGAATTTACCGGCAAGCCGCCGTTCCACACCGTGTATCTGCATGGCTTGATTCGGCACAAGGACGGCAGCAAGATCAGCAAATCGAATCCGCAGCCGGGTGACAATCCGCTCGACGTGATTCGCGATTTCAGCGCGGACGCGCTGCGCTACACCATCGTCACCTCGTCCGCGCCGGGAAACGACACGAAGCTCGATCTCGAAAAAGTGGAAAGCGCGCGGAATTTCGCGAACAAGATCTGGAACATCACGCGCTTCATCATTACTAATCTTGACGTGACGACCAGCACTCCCACGCTCCCACACCCGGACACTCTTGCGCTCGCCGACCGCTGGCTTCTCTCGCGGCTGAACCACCTCATCGCCGCTGTGACCAAGCATTACAATGACTGGCAGTTCGGCGAAGGGTCGCGCGCGATTTATGAATTCCTGTGGAGCGAGTTCGCCGACTGGTACATCGAAGCAGCGAAGAGCGCGCTGAACGGGACGGACGCGGCAGCCAAGCAGCGCACGCGCGCGATTCTGGCGCACACGCTCGATCAAGCGCTGCGCCTCCTGCATCCCACGATGCCGTTCGTCACGGAAGAGACATGGCAGCATCTGCGAAAGGCGCAGACGGAAGACGAAGGACGGAAGACGGAAGACGCGCTCATCGTCGCGGAATGGCCCCAAGCGGACAAGAAACTCATCGACGCGCGCGCGGAAAAAGAATTCGCCGCGTTGATGGACATCGTCCGCGCGATCCGCAACGCGCGCGCCGAGTTCAACGTGGAGCCGGGCAAACGCATCCCGGCAATCATCGCGGCAGGGAGCGCGGCAAAGCGGCTGGACGCTCAACGCGATACCCTCGTGCTGCTCGCGCGGCTCGACGCGAATGAATTCCGCATCGAACCGCGCGCGGAAAAACCGGCGCAGGCACTGGCGTTGATGTCCGGCAAGATCGAAATCTACCTGCCGCTGGCGGGGATGATCGACGTGGCGAAAGAGAAGGCACGGCTCGCGGGCGAGCTTGCGAAAGTTGGCGGCGACATCGCGCGCGCGGAAACGCTGCTCGCCGGCGAGTTCTCCAGGCGCGCGCCGAAGGACGTGGTACAAAAGACCCGCGACACGCTAGCGGCGAACCGCGCACGCGCCGCGCGGCTCGCCGCGCAGCTCGCCGGGCTGGAAGGGCGGGAGATTCGGAACGCGCAAGGCGCGAAAGAAACAAAAGCCGCGAAAACAAAACCACGCGCCAAGAAACCCATCCAGCGAAACGCCAAGACGCGTGCAACGAAGAAACCGATAAGCAAAGGCGCTGCGAAGAAATCGCGTTCGTGATTACATTGTCGGGGCGAACCGGCGGCTCGCCCCGACACGCCGCGACCCATTTTGACAATGCGCCAAATCGATGCGACAATCGGATTCGCTTTCGTCCATCTGGGACAAGAGGAACCGTATGTCTAAATTCCTTGCCGCGCTTCTGGCGCTCTTCATGCTCGCTTCCGTCAGCTGCGCGTCCAATTCCCCGGCGTACCCGGGAACGCAATCCTACCCGGGCACGCAGAGCGCGCCGGTCGCGCCGGCTTATCCCGGCGTCCAAAGCGGCGCCGCGCCGCCGGTCGCCAGTACCGTGGTGACGGTCGACGCGCTGTTTCGCCGCGCAGAGGAAGCGTATCAAGCCGGCGATGTCGATCAAACGATTGCGAGTTACACCCAGGTGATCGCGCTCAGTCCCAAATATCTCGAGGCGTACTACAATCGCGCGATTGCGTATGAAGACAAAGGGAATATCGATCAAGCCATCGCGGACTATGACCAAGTCATTGCGCTTGACCCCCAGTACACCCGCGCCTACTACAACCGCGGCATCCTGTTTTACAACCGCGGCAAGCTCGATCCAGCGATCGCGGACTTTGGCAAAGCGATTGAGCTCACGCCGTCAATGTCGCGCGCGTACAACAACCGCGGCATCGCCTATGACGATCAAGGCAAGTTCGATCAAGCCATCGCCGATTTTTCAAAGGCGGTGGAGATCGACCCCGGCTTTGCCGACGCTTTCCGCAATCGCGGGCAATCGTATCGCGACAAGGGCGACAAGCCGGAAGCCATCGCTGATTTGGAGAAATATCTGGAGCTTGCGCCGAACGCCGCAGACCGCGCACAGGTGGAGCAATCGCTCAACGAACTGAAGGGACCGTGAACAAGGCAAATGGCGCGACCGGCGGCACACGTCGCCGGTCACAGAGAGTTGGAAAATGCGCGTGATCTCCGGCAGCGCCAAAGGGCGCACGCTCAAATCGCCCGGCGCGGCGACCCGTCCCATCACCGACCGCGCGAAAGAATCGCTGTTCAACATTCTGGGCACGCGCGTGCAGGACGCGAACGTGCTGGATTTGTTTGCCGGCGCGGGCAGCGTGGGGATCGAAGCGCTCTCGCGCGGCGCGCGGCACGCGACCCTAATCGAACTCGACCGCGACGCGCTGACGGCGATCCGCGCGAACCTCGAACGCACGCGGCTAGCCGACCGCGCCACGGTCGTGCGGCTGGATGTGTTCAAGTTCCTGCGGGGCGATGCGAACCGGTACGACTTGATCTACGTCGCGCCGCCGCAGTATCGCGAGTTGTGGGCGGAGACGCTGGGGACGCTCGACGGGCGCGGCTTGCTTTCCGCCGCCGGGGTGATCGTCGCGCAGATTCATCCGAAGGAATTTCGCGCGATCGAGCTAAAGACCTTTGAGCTATACGACTCGCGCCGGTACGGCAGCACGATGCTGTGTTTCTACCGGAACAAAACCTAGAGCGCGCTGCAGCGTCCATACTTCGAATCACTGGTTCGCGAATCTGGCGTCCCTCCGGCGCGCGGCATCCTCAAGCAATTCGACCACCTCTCCATCCTCCGTCTGCTCGAACCGCGCGTAAAATCGCCCGACCGCCCAGAACGGCTCTGGCGATTCCAGCACGATGGCTTGGTCGCATTCGCGCGCCAGCCGCGCCAGCGTGTCCGCCGGACCCACTGGGATCACGAGGATCAGCTGCGTCGGCAATTGCTGGCGCAGCGCGCGTAACGCCACCAGCGCCGTCGAGCCGGTCGCCACGCCGTCGTCGACGAGCACCACGATTTTGCCGGCAACGTCCAGCGGCGCGCGGTCGCGACGGAACAGAACGGCTTGCCGCGCGATGTGGCCGCGCTCAAGTTCAACCTCGCGTGCCACTTCGTCCGGGCGCAATTGCAACTGATCGATCAAGTCTTCATCCAGCAGCGCTTCGCTGCTCGTGAGCGCGCCAATCGCCAATTCCGGATTGGACGGCGCGCCGATCTTGTGCGCGATGAACACGTCGAGCGGGGCATTGAGCACGCGCGCGATCTCCGCTGCGACGATCACGCCGCCGCGCGGAATCCCTAAGACGATGACATTCGGATCATCCTTGCGAGATAACAAACGCGCCGCGAGTTGCTGCCCCGCGTCGCACCGGTCTCGGAAAATCATTCCTTCAACTCCAGCGCGGCAAGCCGCGTGTAAATACTTCCGCTGGGTCGCAACTCGCTCTTCATCACGGCGAGGCGTTCCACGCGCAGCGCGCCCAGCTCGCCGACCTGGGCGTTCGCAATCAGCGCGCCAATCTTTTGGCGATCACCCCTCGCGGCATCCCGCTGGACGCGTCCCAGCGTTACGTGCGGCGAGAACGCGCGCGCCTCGCGCGCAAACCCCAGCGCTGCGCACGCCGCGTCGATTTCTTGCGCGAGCAGCGCCGCGCGTTCCACCTCGCCGCTGACGCCGACCCAGATCACAGTGGGGCGCGGCGTATCGGGAAACGCGCCGACGCCGGCAATCCTCAACGCAAACGGTGGGGTGCTGGCGCAGACGTCCGCGAGCGCGCGCTGCAATGCAACCATTTTCGCCGCGTCCACATCGCCCAGGAACTTTAGCGTCAAATGAATATTTTCCGGCGCTACCCAGCGTACGCGGCTCGCCGCGCGGTCGCGCTGGAGCCGCGCCTGCACCTCCGCCAGCGCGCGATGCTGCGCGTCGTCCAGTTCGATCGCGATAAAAGCGCGAATCAGTTCCGCCATCTTCCCCTCCCCCATTCAATTGTCCGACAAAGGCAAGCAAAAGTCAAGCAACTTGACAAGATCAATTGTCTGTTGTAGACTAGCGCCACAATGACGAAACAGTTTTCGACCTTTGCGTTTTATTTTTACGGCTACTTTTACGCCGGCGCTTTCACGCGGGGTCGAATCGTCACGTCTTAGGTTTTAACTAATCAACCAAGAGCGTGGGATTCCAGCCCCACGCTCTTTTTGTTTTCCCCGGAGGTACCCATGCCCCTGCGCGGTATTCGCGGCGCGACCACGGCTGAAGCGAACACGCGCGCGGCGATCCTGAGCGCCGCACGCGAGCTGCTTGAAGTGTTGATGCGGGCAAACGATCTGCGCGAGCCGGATGTCGCCAGCGTCTATTTTACGATGACGTCCGATCTCGATGCGGCGTTCCCGGCGCATGCCGCGCGCGATCTGGGCTGGCACGCTGCCGCGCTGCTCGACGCGCAAGCGCCGCGCGTGACCGGCGACTTGCCGCGCGCTATCCGCGTGTTGATTCACTGGAACACCGACCGCGCCGCGAGCGAGATCCGGCACGTCTATCTGCGCGACGCGCGGCAACTGCGACCCGATCGCGTGGAGGAGAGCGCACCATGACGATGATCGCCTTTCAGGGTGAAGACGGCGCGTATTCGCAAGAAGCCATTTTCGAGACAGCCGGCGCGGAGACGCCGACGCTGCCCTGCCATTCCTTCATCGAGATTTTTCGCGCGGTCGAATCGGGACGCGCGGATGCGGGAATGCTGCCCATCGAAAATTCCACCGCCGGCGCGATCAACCAGTCGTACGATTTGCTGCTCGACTATGATTTGAAAATCATGCGCGAAGTCGTTTTCCGCGTGCGCCACGCGCTGCTCGCCACACCCGGCACGTCGCTCGATGATCTGAAACGCATCTACTCGCATCCCTCCGCGCTCGCGCAGTGCGAACGCTTCATCGCCGCGCGCGGCTGGGAACCCGTGGTGGCGTACGATACCGCCGGCGCGGCAAAGCAGCTGGCGGCGACGCGCGAAAAAGACGCGGGCGCCATCGCCAGCGAGACGGCGGCGCGCTTGTACGGCTTGCGCGTCCTCGCGCGCGGCGTCGAGGATCTATCGAACAACTATACGCGCTTTTTCGTCATCGGTCACGCCGAGTCGCCGCGCGCCGAGAGATCGAAAACGTCCATCGTGCTGGCGACGCGGCACGCGCCGGGCGCGCTGTACGACTGTCTCGGCGAATTCGCCGCGCGCGGCATCAACCTGACCAAGCTCGAATCGCGACCCGACCGCCGCCGCGTGTGGCATTACGTTTTCTATCTCGACTTTGAAGGGCACTGGGGCGACGCGCCGTGCCGCGACGCGCTGATCGGCTTGCTCAACAAAAGTTCGTTCTTAAAAGTCCTGGGATCCTATCCCGCCGCGCGGACCGACCCACCGGAGGAGGAAAAGCATGTCAATTGATTGGCGTTTGCCGCATCTCTATACTCAGGCGCGCGAGCCGGAATCCCGCCCGCGCTTTGAAGGAGAATAGCGCGATGATTATCATCATGAAGCATCACGCGACGGCTGACGAGATTGCCGGCGCGGTCGCGCACGTGGAAGCGCTCGGGTTCAAGGCGCACCGGTCGAGCGGCGAAGAGCGCACGATCATCGGCGTCATCGGCGACGAGCGCCCGATTGAGCCAGACCATTTCGAGTTGCTGCCGGGGGTCGAGCGCGCGGTGCGAATTTTGCATCCGTTCAAGCTCGCCTCGCGCGACTTTCATCCCGAAGATACCAGCGTCAAGATCAATGGTATCTCGGTCGGCACGCCGCAGGTCATCGTGATGGCGGGACCGTGTTCGGTGGAATCGCGCGAACAATTGATGGAAATCGCCGCAGCGGTCAAACAAGCCGGCGCGCACGTTTTACGCGGCGGCGCGTTCAAGCCACGCACATCGCCATACGCGTTCCAGGGACTCGGATTGAAAGGACTAGAGTTGCTGCGCGAAGCCCGCGACGAATTTCAGCTGCCCATTATCACCGAAGTCATGTCGCCCCAGGACGTGACGCTCGTCGCGCAGTACGCCGACATCCTGCAAATCGGTTCGCGCAACATGCAAAACTTTGCGCTGCTCCACGCCGTTGGCGAAATGCAAAAACCGGTGCTGCTCAAGCGCGGTCTAATGTCGACGATTGAAGAACTGCTAATGGCGGCGGAATATATCCTGTCGCACGGCAATCAGCGCGTGATTCTGTGTGAGCGCGGCATCCGCACGTTCGAGACCGCGACGCGCAACACGTTCGACATCAACGCGATCCCCGTGCTGAAATTGCTCACGCATCTTCCCATCGTCGCCGATCCGTCGCATGGCACCGGCAAATGGGAGCTGGTCGCGCCGATCGCGCGTGCGGCAGTCGCGGCGGGCGCGGACGGCTTGATCGTCGAAGTGCATTGCGATCCGGCGCGCGCGCTGAGCGATGGCGCACAGTCGCTCAAGCCGGACAAGTTCGCGTCGATGCTCGCGGACGTGCGCCGCGTCGCGGACGCGGTCGGACGAACCATCTGAATGACAGATGCAAAGTGAGTAGATGAAAAATGGATGAGGCTGCTTTTGCGCTGCGGAACGCGACGGTCGCCATTGTTGGACTAGGGCTGATGGGCGGATCGCTCGCGCTCGCGCTGCGCGCGAAAAATGCGTGCGCGAAAATCATTGCCATTGAGCGCGACGCGGACACCCGGGCGCACGCGCGGGCGCGCGGCGTGGTGGACCAAGCCAGCGCGGATCTGGCGCTTGCCGCGGCCGCCGATGTCATCATCCTCGCGACCCCCGTCCGCGTCATCCTCGAACAGTTGCCGCGCGTGGGCGCGGTCGCGCGCGCGCACGCCATCGTGATGGATCTCGGTTCGACCAAACGCCAGATCACACAGGCGCTGGACGCGCTGCCCACGCCCCTTCAAGCGATTGGCGCGCACCCGCTGTGCGGCAAAGAAACCGCCGGGTTCGCCGCGGCGGATGCGAATCTTTTTCGCGCTGCCGCGTTCGTCCTAACGCCGCTGGCGCGGACGACGCCGCAGACGCTTGCGTTCGCGCAAACGCTCGCGGAAATTCTTGGCGCGCGCCCGGTCATTCTCGCTGCGGCGCGGCACGACCAGATCGTCGCGGCGATCAGCCACCTGCCCTTTGCGCTCGCGGCGACGCTGATGACCACCGCCGCCGATCGCGCGCGCGGCGATGACATGCTCTTCGCGCTTGCCGCGAGTGGATTCCGCGACACCTCCCGCCTCGCCGCGAGCGACACGCCGATGATGTTGGACACGCTGCTCACCAACCGCGAGAATGTTGTCGATTCGCTGCGGACCTACTCGCGTCAGTTAGGCGCGCTGGCGGATGCGCTTGCGCGCGGAGACGAAACGACGCTGCGCGCGGCGCTAGAGATGGCGGCGGAGAAGCGACGTGGGATGTTCACCTAGGGGCGAAGCATTCGCCAAGACGGGTCCTCAGAAAAACACGGTTGGTATATGCTACCCCATTTCCAGGAAAGCGGGATTTGGCGAATGCTTCGTCCCTACCCGAATTGTGAATCGTAAATCCAAATGACTGAATTTCAAATCACTCCGCTGACTCAACCCTTGCGCGGCGCCCTGCGCGTGCCCGGCGACAAATCGATCTCGCATCGCGCGGCGATTCTGGGCGCGCTCGCCGAAGGTGACACGCGCGTGGAAAATTTTCTGCCGAGCGCGACGACGCACGCGACGCTGAATTGCCTGCGCGCGCTCGGCGTGGACATCGAACCGATCGACGCGATAACGCTCGTCGTCCACGGACGCGGCACACATTCGCTGCGCGAGTCGAGCGATATGCTCTTCTGCGCGGGATCGGGCACGACCATGCGCTTGCTCGCCGGCGTGTGCGCGGGGCAAGATTTCCTCTCGCTTCTCGACGGCACGCCGGCGCTGAAACGCCGACCGATGGCGCGCGTGGTAGAACCGCTGCGCGCGATGGGCGCGCGGATTCGCGCGCGCGCCGGCGGGTTGCCGCCGCTCGCGCTGCGCGGCGGATCGCTGCACGGCATCGATTACACGCTGCCGGTGGCAAGCGCGCAAGTCAAGTCCGCCCTTCTGCTCGCAGGTCTGTTTGCGGATTCGCCTACGGTGGTTCGCGAGCCAAGTCCCTCGCGCGATCATACCGAGCGAATGTTGCGAGCGTGCGGCGCGGAATTGCGAATCGCGAACGGCGAATTGCGCATCAGTCCCAACGGTCGCCTGGCAATTCCTAATTCGCGCTTTGCTATTCCTTCCGATTTTTCGTCCGCCGCGTTCTTCATCGTCGCCGCGCTGCTCATGCCGCAATCCGAAATCTGCATTCAAGCCGTCGGCATCAATCCCACGCGCGCGGGCTTGCTGGACGCGCTCGCGCGAATGGGTGCGCGCGTAAAGATCGAAAACACGCGCGAACGATCCGGCGAGCCGCTGGCGGACTTGATCGTGCGCGCCGGAGAATTGCAGTCCACTACGGTGGCGGGTGACGCGGTGCCGCGTATGATCGACGAGTTCCCGATCTTCGCGATTGCCGCGACGCAGGCGCGCGGCGAGACGGTCGTGCGCGATGCGGCAGAATTGCGCGTCAAGGAATCGGACCGCCTCACGGCGCTCGCGCAAGAACTCCGCAAGATGGGCGCGCAGATCGAAGCGCGCGCGGACGGTCTCGCCATCGCGGGACCCACGCCGCTGCACGGCGCGCGCGTCGACGCGCACAACGATCATCGGCTGGCGATGTCGCTCGCGGTCGCGGGACTGGTCGCGCGCGGCGAGACGAGCATTGACGGCTGGGAGAGCGTCGCGGATTCGTTTCCGAATTTCGGCGCGACGTTGGAACAAATCCGATGAAACACATTTTTCTGCTCGGCGATCCGCTCGGTCATTCGCTTTCGCCGGCGATGCAAAACGCGGCGTTCCGCGCAGCTGGGATGGATCTGCAGTACCAGCTGCTCGAAACGCCGCACGACCGATTGGGCGATGCGGTTGCGCGACTGCGCGCGGACGATTGCGCCGGCGCAAACGTGACGATTCCACACAAGCAAGCCGTAATCAAGTGGCTGGACGACTTGAGCGACGATGCGCGCCGGATCGGCGCGGTGAACACGATTGTCAAACGCGCGGATCGACTGGTCGGCGAAAACACGGATGGCTACGGATTCCTCCAATCGCTGCGCGACGCTCAGTTCGAGGCGCGCGGCGCACGCGTCGCGATTCTCGGCGCGGGCGGCGCGGCGCACGCCGTCGCGTTCGCGCTGGCGGCGGGCGGCGCGGGAAGGATCACTATCGTGAATCGCACTGCGGCACACGCGGCGACGCTGGCGGACGCGCTGCGCCAACATTATCCCGCGCTCGCGCTCGCGGTGAATCGGCATGCGGCGCTGGAGGACGCCACGCTGATCGTCAACGCGACGCCGCTGGGGATGTCGCCGCATGAGGACGCCTCGCCCCTGCCAAGCGCGTTTCCGCGCGGCGCGGTCGCGTTCGATCTGGTGTATCGTCCAATGGAAACACAGTTCCTGCGCGACGCAGAGCGCGCCGGCGCGCGGACGATTGGCGGCATCGGAATGTTGGTGCATCAAGGCGCGGCGGCGTCCCAGTTATGGACGGGGCGCGACGCGCTGTTGGACGTGATGGCAAGGGCAGCGGAACACGCAATACGATATCCGTGATGTGCATAGCGTATTGCGTATTCCGTATTGCGTAAAACGCGAATGGAGAATTGATGCTACGCTTTCTTACGGCGGGCGAATCGCATGGACCTGCGTTAATCGGCATTGTGGAAGGATTGCCTGCCGGGTTGCGCGTTGATCCAGCAGCCATCGATCGTGATCTCGCGCGGCGGCAGATCGGGGTGGGGCGATCCGCGCGGATGCGGATTGAAAATGATCGCGTCGAAATATTGAGCGGCGTGATCAACGGCGAAACGATAGGCGCGCCGGTCGCGCTCAAGATCGAGAATCTCGATTACGCGAATTGGCAAGACCAGCGCGTGCCGCGGCAAACCATTCCGCGTCCCGGCCACGCCGATCTCGCCGGCGCGGTCAAGTACGGCTTGGACGACCTGCGCCTTGTGGCGGAACGCGCGAGCGCGCGCGAAACCGCGATGCGCGTCGCGTGCGGCGCGCTGGCGCGACAACTCCTCGGCGCATTCGGTATCGTCGTCGGCAGTCACGTTCTTGAAATCGGCGGCGTGCGCGCAGAGATTCCGGACGCGCCCTATCCGGATATTTTTACGCGCGCGCAGGCATCGGATGTTGCGGTCGCGGAGGCTGCCAGCGCGGAGAGGATTCGCGCGCGCATCGCAGAAGTGATGCGCGCGAAGGACACGGTCGGCGGCGTGATCGAAATCGTCGCGCTGAATGTGCCGATTGGCTTGGGCTCGCACGTGCACTGGGATCGCAAGCTGGATGGGCGGCTCGCGCAAGCCGTGCTGAGCATTCAATCCGTCAAGGGCGTTGAGATCGGAACGGCGTTTGAGAACGCACAGAAGTTGGGGACGCAGGTGCAAGACGAAATCTTTGCAATGACAAATGACAAATTACAAATTGCCAAAACCACTCGTCACACCAATCGCGCCGGCGGTCTGGAAGGCGGAATCACGAACGGAATGCCGGTAGTTATCCGCGCCGCGCTCAAGCCGATCGCGACCACGGCGACGCCGCTGCGCTCAATCGATCTAGCGACCGGCGAAGCGGCGCTCGCGCAGTACCAGCGTTCCGATTTTTGCCACGTCCCGCGCGCCTGCGTGATTGGCGAAGCCGTGGTCGCCTGGGTGCTCGCGGACGCGTTGATGGAAAAACTAGGCGGAGATTCGATGAGCGAAATGAAAAGGCGAACGTAGATGATAGACGAGCAATTGACAAATCACGCTGTCCGTCACGCGTCACTGGTGCTGACCGGTTTCATGGGCACCGGCAAGACAACGGTTGGAGCACTGCTCGCGCAGAAATTGTCGCGCGAGTTTGTCGATATGGATGCGGCAATCGAAGCGCGCGAAGGCATGACGGTGCGCGCGATCTTTGCGACGCGCGGCGAGGAGTACTTCCGCGCGCGTGAATCCGAGTTGTGCGCGGAGCTTGCCGCGCGCGAGAACCGGGTGATCGCGACCGGCGGCGGCACGCTGGTCGACGCGCGCAATCACGCGCGGTTTGCTCGCGCGTTCGTCGTGTGTCTGGACGCCACGGTCGACGTGGTGTGCGCGCGCGTGAAGGACGGCAAGGAGCGTCCGCTGGTGGAGGGCGGCGCTCGGGAACGCATCGAGTCACTCATGGCAGTGAGGCGCGCTGCCTACGCGCGGATTCCGCACCACGTCGATACGACAACCAAGACAGTCGATCAAGTTGCGGATGAGGTTATTACGTTGATCGAGAAAACAAAATGGAAGAGCGCGTCAAGTTGAAGATACTTGACCGCGCGGACGTCGTTGAGGTTGGCGCGGGACTGCTCGCGCAGGTGGGCGCGCGGGTAGCCGCGCTGGATTCTTTTTCGTCGCGCTGCGCGGTGGTGACGAACGCGTGCGTCGGCTCGATCTACGCGGTACAGGGTACCGACTCGCTGCGCGCGGCAGGATTTGCGCCCAGCGTCATCGAGATTCGCGATGGCGAGAGATTCAAAACGCTCGACACGGTGCGCGAGATTTACGACCAGCTGATCGACGCGCAACTGGATCGGCGCTCGCTCATTATTGCGCTCGGCGGCGGCGTGGTGGGGGACGTCGCCGGCTTCGCCGCGGCGACGTACTTGCGCGGCGTCCCGTTCGTGCAGTTGCCCACCACGCTGTTGGCGATGGTCGACGCGAGCATCGGCGGCAAAGTCGCGGTCGATCATCCGCGCGGCAAGAATCTCATTGGCGCGTTCAAGCCGCCGCGCGCCGTCATCGCCGATACGAACGCGCTCGCCACTCTGCCGGCGGCGGAATGGCGCGCGGGCATGGCGGAGGTGGTCAAGCACGCAATCATTGGAGACGCGGGGTTGTTTGGGATGCTGGAAGTTGGAAATTGGAAATTGGACCCTGCGCCTTCGCTCAGGGCAGGCATTGGGAGTTGGATCACGCGCGCAATTAAGGTCAAGGTGGACATTGTCGCGCGCGATCCGTACGAGCACGGCGAGCGCGCCAAGTTGAACCTGGGGCACACGTTCGCGCACGCGCTGGAAAAATTATCAGAGTATGAACTGCGGCACGGCGACGCCGTAGCAATCGGTTTGATGGGCGCGGCGCGGCTGGCGGCGCGCCGCGGGGCGTGTCCCCGCGCGCTGGTCGAGCGCGTTGAAAATCTTTTGAACGCGATCGGCTTGCCGACGCGCGTGCCGCGGGCGCTGTCTGCCGCCGCACTCGTGGACGCGATGCAGACGGACAAGAAACGCGCGGACGGCGCGCTGCGTTTCGTCTTGCCGCGCGCGCTGGGCGACGTAGTGGTTGTCGGCGACGTCGCGCGCGAAGAAATCGTCGCGGCGATCGAGGAGACGCGGGAATGAAAACTTGCGGTGTGTGTTGGGCAAGTCGTCGGATTTGGGGTGAAACGAGCGGCGCAAGCGGCGACGCGGTTTTGC
>JBBIJS010000009.1:0-6604 GCA_037445855.1 Chloroflexota bacterium
CCTCGGCATCTACACCATCCGCCGCGAACTGGAAGACCTCGCGCTCAAATACCTCGAACCCGCCAAGTACACCGAAATCGAAGACCTGCTTGCGGAAGACAAGGACGACCAGCAGGCGTACATCGCGCAGGCGATCACGATCCTCAAAGACCGCCTCGCGGAAGAAGACATCCAGCCGCGGGAGATGAGCGGTCGCCCCAAGCACATCTACAGCATCTACAACAAGATGGTGCGCAAGCGCCGCGACTTTCAGCAGATCTACGACATCCGCGCGATCCGCGTCATCGTCGAGAACGTGCGCGACTGTTACGTCGTGCTCGGCGTCGTCCATAGTCTGTGGTCGCCGCTCCCCGGCGAGTTCGACGATTTTATCGCCAAGCCGAAAGAGAATATGTACCAATCCCTGCACACCGCGGTGATCGGTCCCGCCGGCAAGCCGCTCGAAGTGCAGATTCGCACCGAGGAGATGCACGAGATCGCCGAGTTCGGCATCGCCGCGCACTGGCGCTACAAAGAGCCGGGCGCGCGGCACAGCGCGGCGTTCGAGAGCAAAGTGAATTGGCTGCGCCAGTTGATGGAATGGCGCAAGGATATTTCCGACGCTAAGGTCTTCGTCGAATCGATCAAGACGGACGAGTTCCAGGATCAGGTCTACGTCTTTACGCCCAAGGGCAAGATCATCGAGATGGCAGCCGGCGCGACGCCGATCGATTTCGCGTACCACGTCCACACCGAAGTGGGCAACCGCTGCCGCGGCGCGAAGGTCAACGGGCGCATCGTTCCGCTAGATTACCGATTGAAGGTCGGCGACCGCGTGGAGATACTCACCGCGAAGAAAGGTGGACCGAGCCGCGATTGGCTCAACCCCGGCTTGGGTCTCATCCGCACGTCGCGCGCGCGCGAAAAAGTCCGCCAGTGGTTCAAGCAGCAAGCGCGCGTGGAAGCGATTACGGATGGCCGCGTCATTCTCGAAAAAGAATTGCACCGCCTGGGTTTCGGTCAGCGCAACTTTGACGAGATCGCTAAGACGTTCAACTACAAGAACGCGGACGATTTTTTGGAAGCGCTCGGTCACGAAGACCTCAGCATCGCGACGGTCGGCATCAAGTTACTGGAAGCCGAGCGCGCCAAGAGCGCGTCGGAAGAAGAAGCGCCGCTCGTCACGCGGCCCTTGCGGAAAGTTCCCGAGACCAAGCTGACCATTAAAGGCGTCGGCAACTTGCTGCAGCACCTGGCGCGCTGCTGCAGCCCGCTCCCCGGCGACGACGTGATCGGCTTTATCACGCGCGGGCGCGGCATCACGATCCATCGCCGCGATTGCAAGAACGTGCTGGAGATCGGCGAGCGCGAGCGGTTGATCGCCATCGATTGGAAGCAGACCGATCAAGCGGTCTATCCGGTGCAGGTGCAGGTGCGCGCGATCGATCGCGCCGGCTTGGTGCACGATATTTCCGGCGTCGTCATGGCGGAGGGCATCAACATGGCGTCGACGAACGCGGTCGCGGGGCGCAAGGATGGCATCTCGGTGATTACGGCGACGCTGGAGATCACGAGCGCGGATCAGCTCACGCGAATCCTGAACAAGATCGACCGGCTGCCCAACGTGATCGAGGTGCGGCGGATGACGGGCGGGGGAGACGGGTAGGTACCCGTTCAATCGCGCGAAACAATTTCGAGCAATTTGAAAAACAACCAGAGAATGACGATGAGACCCAGGAAACCCACGAAGCAGCCCAGCGCGGTGAAGAACGCCGTGCTGCCCCAGATCAGATTGATCAGTCCGCCGCCCACCGCCACGCCGACGAGGATGCCGCCGATAATCAGTTCGCGTTCGAGTTGTCCCTGATAATTGCGTGAGTTGAACGGCTTGTCCGGTTTGGGCGTCATTGTTCCTCCGAGTCATCGATTATACCACACTCCCGCGACGGAAGACGGACGACGAACGACGGAGGATGAACCGACCGGACATCTTCCGTCCATCGTCCTCCGTCTTTTTCGCGCCTTGTCAATTCTCGCCTCTTGCGGTAGAATATTTCCACGCAAGGGAGAAAATGTGTCGCGTTGGCTGAGTCTCGATGATTTGATCGCCCTCCGGCAGTTGCAAGCCCGCGGCGTCCAGCTCGACCTGGAGCGCGCGGTGTTGTGGCCCCATACGCCGATGCAAGCCGCGCTCGCGCTGCGCCCGCCATTCAGCTCGATCAGCGCGGAAACGATTGTGCTGTACGCCAACACCGCGCGGCGCAAGCGCGCGGCGGGTTTCCTGCAAGCGCGCGGTCGCCGCGGTCGCCCGGAAGCCGATATCGTTTTTATCGCGCCGGCGCTGGATGCCGGCGGCGACGCCGTCTCGATCTGGTACCGGCTGCTGGCGGAGTGTACGCAAACGATTGGCGCGCGCGGCGGGCAGCGGCTGTTCGCGCAGGTCTCCAGCGGCAACGGGGTCGAAGAAGTTTTCCGGCAAGCCGGCTTCTCCGCCTACGCGCGCGAAGAGGTTTATCGCCTGACCGATTGGCCCGCGAATTTGAGCAAGACCCATGTGCTGCGCCACCAGCGCGCGCGCGACGGCTGGACGCTCCTGCGCCTCTACGCGCAATTCACGCCGCGCCCGGTCCAGATCGCCGAAGGAATGTTGTCGCCCGAAGGTCAGGGCGGTAAGATGGGCGATTGGTGGGATCAGTCCGGCGGCGCGGGTTATATTTTGGAAGCGGAGAGCGAACTGGTGGGCGCGGTGCGCGTGCGGCGCGGTCGCGCGGCGTACTGGTTGCGCTTTTGGCTGCACCCGCAGGCGCAGGAGCAGAGCGAGCACCTCGTGCGCGGCGCGCTCTCCCTGTTATGGGCAGCGCCGCGCTATCCGATCTATTGCAGCGTCCGCGATTACGAAAGCGGGCTGCGCGACGATCTCCAAGCCGCGGGTTTTCAGTTTCTCTTGACGCGCAGTTTGCTCGTCAAGCATACAACCGTGCGCGCGAAGGAGTCGCTGCTCAATCTGATCCCCGCGCTGGAAAAGCGCGCCGAACCCGCCGCGAGCGTGTCGCATCATACGGAGTAGGGGCAAAGCATTCGCCCATTCGTGTCTTCATTGCTGCCAAGCCGGTCTATGCAAATCCGACTTTATCAAAAGCAAGGTTGGGCGAATGCTTTGCCCCTACAGTCCAATCGCGGTATAATGCCGGCGCGATGAAATATCTTCGATCGGGACTGGCCGCGCGGCGCGGCGTGCCGGTCAGCGAACGTGCGTCGATTTTGCTGATCGTGCTGCTCGCCTTCGCGCTGCGTGTTTATCATCTCGGCGCGCAGGCGATCTGGTGGGATGAGTCGCTCAGCGTCTACCGCGCCACCCGCGACCTCGGCACGATCTTCGCGAACACCATCCTCATTCAGAACATCGTCACGCACGATCTTCAGCCGCCGCTCTATTTCGCCGTTTTGCATTTTCTTGTCCGCGCGTTCGGCCTCAGCGAATTCGCGTTGCGCTTTCTTTCGCTGGCGGCGAACGTAGCGACCGTGCCGCTGCTGTACGCGCTCGCGCGGCGGTGGCTATCGTCACCGGTCGCGCGCATTGCCGCGCTGCTGGGCGCGCTGTCGCCGTTCTGGGTGTGGTACGCGCAGGAGGCGCGCCCGTACGCGCTGGTCTTGTTCTGGAGCACGCTCGCGGTCTATGCGCTCACGCGCGCGGTTGATTGGGGACGCGGACCGCTTCGCGCGCGGACACGCGCGGACGGTGCAAAGAACATTCGCGGTCAGCCGCGGCAATCCGCGCCCAATTTATGGGCTTTGCTCTATGTCTGCGCGACCATCGCTGCGCTGTACACCAACTACTATGCGCTATTTCTGATTCCATTTCATTTTGTGCTCATCGCGCTGCGCGCCTGGCGCGACCCGCGCGCGCGACGACTCATCCTCCTGCCCGCGCTGCCGTTGGCGTCCGCGCTATTTCTCGTTCCGCTCATCGCCACCGGCGCGATCGAAAACGTCAGTAGCGGACCGGGCTATGTGCCGTTCGACGTCATCCTGCGCGATTTGCTCAACTCGTTCAGCGTCGGCATCACAATTGAGCTTGCCCAGGTTCTCTGGATCGATCTCGTGCTGCTGGCGCTGTTCATGATCGGCGTCTTTTTTCCAATTTCCAGTCTCCAACGTCCAACTTCCCTTTTGCTTCTAGCATACCTCGCCGTCCCGCTCGCCGGTCTTGCCGCCGCGTCGCTCATCCGCCCCCTGTACCAGAACTCGCGTTATTTCATTTCGCTCAGCCCGGCGTTCTATCTCGCCGTAGCGGCAGGGATCGTCGCGCTCGCGCGGCGCTGGAAAGTTCTGGCGCTACCCGCGCTCGGCGTCTTTGTGGTCGGCGCGGCGCTGTCGCTTAGCAATCTCTATTTCGATCCGCGCTATGGCAAGGACGATCACCGCGCGTGGGCGGAGTCGCTGCGCGCGCGGGCGCGCAGCGGCGATTTTCTGATTCTCGATTCGCCGCACACGGAGGCGCTCTACCGTTACTACGCGGATGATCTTGTGCCGATGATCACGCTGCCGATCTTGCGCGCGGACCGCGTCGCGTCGCCGGAGCAAGACCGGGCGGCGGTGCGCGACGCGTACGCGCGCCACGCGCGCGTCTGGTTTCTCTCGATGCACACGCCGTTCGACGATCCGCAGGCGCGCATCGACCAGTTGTTGAAGCAGCAAGGCGCGCTGATCGACCAGACGGATTTTCGCGGGACCAGCACCGAGATTGCGTTGTCGTTGTTCATGCCGAAAATACCGCTCGCGGCGGTGGGTGACATTCAATCTCCGTTGGATGTCGCATTCGCCGGTCACATGCGTTTGCGCGGTTACGCCGCGCCGGCAGCGCTTCCGCCGGGCACGCGCGGCAGCGTCACCTTGTATTGGCAGATCGACGAGCCGGTCGGTGAGGATTATGCCGTGTCGCTGCGGCTGGTCGACGCGGCGGGAAAAAACCGGGGACAGTGGGACACGACTCCACTCGGCAATCGCGCCGGCAGTTCGACCTGGCAGCCGCAAACGATCATCGCGGACGCGCAAGACCTGCCGATTGCCGCGGACACGCCGCCGGGCAAATATCATTTGCAAGTCGTGCCGTATCACGCGGCAACCGGCGCCGCGCTCGGCGACGTGGTGACGCTCGGCGCAGTGGACGTCCCGTGAGCCACGCAGAAATGCTGATGCATCCGGCGGAATACCGGATGATGTTCGAACAAGAAGACGCGTACTGGTGGTACCGCGGCTTGCGGATCCTGCTCAAAGGACTGATCGCGCGCTATGCGCCCGCGCGCGCGCCGACGCGGATGATCCTGGACGCCGGCTGCGGCACCGGCGCGAATCTGAAACTCTTGGAAGCATACGGGCATGCGCTCGGCGTCGACATCTCGGAGCAAGCGATCGAATTTTGCCGCGCGCGCGGCATCGCCGCGAATCAGGTGCTGCAAGCGTCTGTGACCGACCTGCCGTTTCGCGATGGGTTGTTCGATCTAGCCGTCTCATTCGATGTGATCTGCAACATCGTCGACGACGTGGGCGCGCTGGCGGAAATTGGGCGCGTGCTCCAGCCGCGCGGCGTGTTGATCGTCCAGCTGCCGGCGTATCGCTGGCTGTGGAGTCGGCACGATGTCGCGGTCGGGCACCAGTGGCGCTACACTGCGCGCGGCACGCGCGAGAAATTGGCGCGCGCTGGATTCGCGATCGAACGCCTGACGTATGTGAATACGTTCTTCTTTCCTTTTGTCGCCGCACGGCGCGTGCTGGATCGCCACGCGCTGGAAAACGGTCACGCGATCCGTTCGGAGGTGTCGCCGCTGCCGCGCGCGGTGAATGGCTTGCTCGCCGCGCTCTATACCGCCGAGACGCAGGCCGCGGTGCGCGTCGATTTTCCGTACGGGCTTTCCGTTCTGGCGGTTGCCCGAAAGAAATGATGGGCGCGCAGAACCTTGCGAAGGTTGCCGGCGCGTCTTCACCGGTCGAGCGCAACGAGAACCATTGGCAAGGATTGGGCTCGAATAGATGAAAAAGACCTGGCTCGCCATTCTCATTATCACCCTCCTCGCGTTTCTCCTACGCGTCTACCGCCTCGATTTCGTTTCGCTGCGCGGCGACGAAGCGTTCACGGTGATTTTTGTTCAGCGCACCTGGGACGGCTTGTGGAAAGGCATTCGCACGATCGAGCCGAACCCGCCGCTGCTGTACTTGGCGCTGCGCGTCTGGATCGCGCTTGCCGGCGCGGGCGAATTCGCGACGCGCTATTTCTCAGCGTTCTTCGGCGTATTGTGCGTGCCGCTGCTCTACCGGCTTGCGCGAGAAATGTTTAGCGGCAGTGTCATTGCGAGCGCAGCGGAGCAACCCCCCCTTGCGGCTAGGAGATTGCTTCGTCGCTCCGCTCCGCGCAACCCTGGCACCGCCCGCCAGGGCAGGTGTGACACGATTGCCCTTCTCGCCGCCGCGCTGATTGCGATCAACCCGTACCAGATTTGGCATTCGCAGGACGTGCGCAATTACACGATGTGGCCCGCGCTCAGTCTGCTTGCGCTGGTTTTTTTCTGGCGCTGGTGGCGGCTGGAAGTTGGAAAGCGGGGATTGGAAATTGGAAACCGGGATTTGT
>JBBIJS010000009.1:6704-17907 GCA_037445855.1 Chloroflexota bacterium
GCGCGCCGGTGGAAAACGCTCGTGCGCTGGATCGCCGCGCAGATCGTGCTGGTCGCGGCGTATGCGCCCTGGGTTTTGTTCGGCACGAATCGCGTGACGACGTACGGCGAAGCGAGCGCGCAGCAAAGCGTTTCGCTGCTCGATCAGTTCAGCCGCACGCTGGCATCATTTATCCTGAGCGATACCGTGCCCGACGCGGTCAAGTCGATGCTGTGGCTGCCGCTCGCGCTCGCGTTGTTGGCGAGCCTGATCTATCTGGCGCGGCAGGATCGCGCGCGCGCGGCGTTCCTGTGGCTATGGCTCGCCGCGCCGACGCTCGCGCTATACGTCATCGCGCTTGGGCGTCCGCTGTTCCTGGAGCGCTACTTGAACGGCATCGCGCCGGCGTACTATCTTGCGTTTGCGGTCGGGCTGGCGGCAATTCTAAATTACAAATTACAGATTACAAATGAAAGACTGCGCCGTGTGCTTGCCGCGTTTTGCCTTTTGTTTTTTGTCGGCGCGTCCGCGTACGCGCTCTCGAATTATTACTTTGATCCCGCGTACGCCAAAGCGCCGAACTGGCGCGCGCTCGCGCAGTTCATCTCGGCGCGGCAGCAGCCGGGCGATCTCGTGATTCAAAATTTCACCGAGATGTCGCCGATCTATTATCAAAACGGCTCGCCGCCGGTGCTGACGGTGCCCAAGGATTATTTGCCGACCGCCGCGGACGAAAAGACCTTGCAGCAATTGAACCAGGACTATCGCCGCATCTGGTTCATTCCCGCCGCGCCGGATTTCTGGGACCCGAATCACTTTGTCGAAAAATATCTGACGCACGCGGACGACCGCCAAATCGACACGCGCGTCGCCGAGTTTGGCGTGCAGTTGTACTTGACGCCGCGAGAGTTTTCACCGAAAATCATCCCGGTGAACGCGCCGATCGGCAGCGCGGTTCTGGTGGGCTACCAAATTCGCGATTCCGTCGGCGGCGCGCTGGAATTTCCCAGAAGCGCAACCTTCACCGTGACGCTCTACTGGCGCGCGCTTCAGCCCGGCGCAAAGGATTTCAATATCTTGCTTCACCTGGTTGATGCGAACGGACGCGTCGCGGCGCGGCAGGACGGTGCGCCCGCGGAAGGGAATTATCCAACGAGCCAGTGGCGCGCCGGCGATCTGATCGTTGACGCGCACGAACTCAAACTCGACGCCGCGCCGGGAACGTACACGCTGGTCGCCGGGATGGATGGCATCGCGACGAGTGTGCCGCTGACGCAAGTGACGATCACGCCATGACTGAATCATCGAATATGCAGGATCGTGTCATTGCGAGCGGAGCGAAGCAATCTCCCCAATCCGGTGAGATTGCTTCGGCGCAAAAACCGCGCCTCGCAATGACATTCAACCGTCGCGACCTCGCTGCGCTCGCGCTGATCGCGGCATTGGCGCTCCTGTTCTTTTGGCGGATCATCACTCCGCGGCTGGAAGACCGCGCAATCTTTCCGCCGGGCGATTTCAGCGATCAGTTCTGGGCGTTTCGGATGTACGAAGCGCGCGCGTTCGCGCAAGGACGGCTGCCGCTGTGGTCGGAGAATTTCAACAGTGGGCATCCGTTCCTCGCCGACGTGCAGAGCGCGGTGTTCTATCCGGTCGGTTTGATCTGGACGCTCGCCGTCGTCGCGGTGCGCGGCGCGAACTTTACGCTGCTCGATCTCGAAATCGAAGCGATCTTCCATTTCATTCTTGCCGGCGCGTTCACGTACCTCTTCGCGCGGCGATTGATCGGCTCGCGCGTCGCCGCGCTGGTCAGCGCGGTCACGTTCACGTTCGGCGGCTATTTGACGTCGTATCCGCCGCAGCAACTCGCGATTCTGGAGACGGCGACCTGGCTGCCGCTCGCGCTGCTGTTTTTGGATTTAGGAATTGGACACAGACAAACACAGACAAACACAGATGCAAATCCGCGTTTGTCCGCGTTCTTCCGCGTCCCAAATTTTTACCTCGCTGCTGGCGTCGTGCTCGGCATCGCCGCGCTGGCGGGACATCCGCAAACATTCTTGTTCGTCGTCTACGCATGCGTGATCTATTTTGTGTGGCGAGTGGCGCGCAGCGGGTGGCGTGGGATGAAAGCGTTTGCCTTTTCACTTTTGCCTTTTGCCTTGACACTTTTTGTTGCTGCCGGCATCTCCGCCGCGCAGTGGCTGCCGACGCTCGAGTACCAGAGCGTTTCGACGCGCGCCGCGATCGGCTGGGCGGAAGCGTCGAGCGGCTTTCCGAACATCGACCCGCTGCAAATGATCCTGCCCGGCTTTACCAGCGCGTTCCAATCTCCGCTGTACATCGGCATTCTGCCGCTGTGGCTTGCGCTATTCGCGCTGTGGGCGGATCGCACGCGCGAGAAGATGTTCTGGGCGCTCTTCGCGCTCGGCTCGCTGCTCGTCGCGTTCGGCGCGTATGTTTTTGTCTACGCGCTGCTCTACCTCTTCGCGCCCGGCTTTGCGCTGTTCCGCGATCAGGAACGGCTTGCATTCATCGTCAGTTTTGCGCTGGCGCTTCTCGCCGGCTACGGGTTCCGCGATTTGATGTTGCCGCTGCTGGACGCCCCGCGCGCGCGCCGTGCCCTTCGGGCATGGGCGCTTTTGCCGGCGGGCATCACGATTAGCGTGATGATGATGTTCGCGCTCTACATTGCCGGCGCGCAGCGCGCGTCGGGACGCCTGGCGTTCCTCGCCGACCGCGCCGGCTTGATGGTGCTGCTGTTCATACTTGCGACCGCGCTGGTGAGGTGGCGTCTGCAAACGTTCAAACGTTTGAACGTTCAAACGTTCGCGGCGTTGGCAATGGCATTCCTTGTTCTTGATCTGTTCACCGTCAACAACGCCGCGTACAACGCGCCGCCGAACCCGCGCTATCCGGTTACGCCGATAATTCAGACGATTCAAAATGATGCTAACATTTTCCGCGTCGTGGACGAGGGCAAAGAACCGGGACATTTTGGAATTGCGTACAACCTCGAAGAGATCGGCGGCATCAGCCCGCTGCGCGTCGCGCGCTACAACGCGCTGCTGGACAATTTGCCGGCAGAGAAACTCTGGCCTCTGCTGAACGTACGGTACGTGATTACCGGTCGCCCCGGCTTTGCGGACGCGGATGTGGTCATGGCGGACGGCGAGACGCGCTTGCTGCGCTTGAAGAATGCGCTGCCGCGCGCGTGGCTGGTTGGCGCGGCGCAGGTCGCGGATGACCAAGCAACGCTCGATGCGATGAAAAGCGATGCGTTCGATCCGCGCGCGGTCGCGTACGTCGCCGCCGCGCCGCCGTTTGCGCTCGGCGGCGGAACCGGCGGAGCGGTCGCGTTCGACGCGCGCGCGCCGGAGCGGATCGTGCTGGCGGTAAACGCGCCGGCGGATGGACTCGTCGTGACGAGCGAGGTCTACTATCCCGGCTGGCGCGCGACCGTGGATGGAGTGGAGACACCGATTCTACGCGCGGACTATGCGTTCCGCGCAGTGCCAGTGCGCGCCGGCGCGCATCGCGTCGAAATGATTTTCGATCCGTGGTCGGTGAAGATTGGGATGGCGGTGACGGCGTTGACGCTGATGGCAGTGGCAATCGGGATGGTGATTGCCATGGGGATTGGGAGAGAACAGAAGTTGGGAAACAATAGCAATAACGCTTGAATTCAGTTATAATACGCGCAGGAGGCAGTTATGACAGACCAACAATTGCTAGAGCGAATAACGTTGAATCCCCAAGTGATGGTCGGCAAACCTGTCATCAAGGGAACCCGCTTGACCGTTGAATACATTTTGAATTTGCTCGCGCACGGTGCAACGCCAGAAGAAATTATCAAAGAATACCAAGGGCTAACACAGCAAGACATTCAGGCGTGCATTTTGTTTGCGACCAAAGCGCTCGAGAGCAGCGCATTCATGCCCCTTGCGACGGAGCAAGCGTAGATGCGTTTCCTCGTGGACGAGTTGCACAGGTCCAGCCGTCGCCGAATGGCTGCGGCGAGAGAAACATGACGTATTCTCAGTGTACGAACAAGCGCGGGGAATAGATGACGATGTCGTCATCCAAAAAGCGTTCGTGGAGAATTGGATCTTGATTACCAACGACAAAGATTTCGGCGAAAAGGTTTATCGCGAACATCATCCACACAGAGGCGTCATCTTCTTGCGACTGGAAGATGAACGCGCTATCGTAAAAATTGAAACGCTCAGACGACTTTTGGAGCGTTACGCCGACCGTCTGCCAAACAGTTTTGTTGTCGTGACCGAGACACGCGTCCGATTTGCGCGCGCATAGACATGGAACTCCATCTCACCGAAAATCGTTCGCGCGTTTTGATCATCCTCGCGCTCGGCGTCGCGCTCGCGCTTGCCGGCGGCGCAGTGATCGCGTTCGGCTCGCCGGCGATCGCGTTCGCGATTGTCATCGCCGCGATCGCCGGCGCGGTGGTGCTCTCGAATATTGACTATGGATTGTACGCGGTGATCGGGATCGCGGTGCTGTTGCCGTTCGGCGCGCTGCCGCTCAACATCGGCTTCAATCCCACCTTCCTTGATCTCGCGCTGCTCGCGTTCTTCGGAATGTGGCTGGTGCGCGGCGCGACGCGGCAGAGCGGCGAGTTCGTCGCAACGCCGCTGGGTCTGCCGATCCTCGTCTTCCTCGTGCTCGCCGTGTTCTCCTTTGTTGCCGGCTTGGCGTATGCGCCGATCACCCCAGATGTCCTGCGCCACTTTGCGGAAGTGCTGATTTCGATCGCGCTCTTCTTCGTCGTCGTCAACGTCGTTCAGACGCGCGCGGCGCTAGGACGATTCGCCGCCGCGCTGATGCTTGCCGGCTTTATCTCCGCGGCGGTCGGCATCGTCCTCTATTTCATTCCGCAGACTTGGTCGATTCAAATTCTCTCCGCGCTGCGCGTCTTCAAGTATCCCAGCGGTGAGGGCGTTCTGCGTTTCATCAACGACGATCCCACTAACCCAATGCGCGCGGTCTCGACCTCGATCGATCCGAACGTGCTGGGCGGCTTGATGATTCTGGTGACCGCGCTGGCGGTGCCGCAGATATTTGCGGACCAGCCGCTGTTGCCGCGCCCACTCGTCATCGCGATGGCGGCGACGATGGGCGTGTGCATGGTCCTGACCTTCTCGCGCGGCGCGATGCTGGGGCTGGGCGTCGCGCTCGCGGTGATCGCCGCCGTGCGCTATCGTCCGATCATTGCGGTGATGATTTTGGGCGTGGCGGTATTCCTGCTTTTGCCCTTCACGCAAGATTACGTCGGACATTTTCTCGATGCGTTTGCCGGCAGCGACCTCGCTACGCAGATGCGTCTCGGCGAATACAAGGACGCGCTGACGTTGATCTCGCGCTATCCGTTTTTCGGCGTTGGCTTTGGCGGCGCGCCGGACATTGACACGTACCTCGGCGTGTCGAGCGTCTACTTGTTGATGGCGGAAGAGATGGGCTTGATCGGGCTGGCAGCGTTCCTCGTGACGATGGCGCTGTTCTTCTTCCACACGACGCAGGCCTGGTTCGCGTGGGTTGCGCGCGACGCGTACCTCGCGCCGCTTCTGCTCGGCGTTACGGGCGCGCTGCTCGGCGCGCTGATCGGCGGCTTGACCGATCATTATTTCTTCAACCTGGTGTTTCCGCATTCGGTCGCGTTGTTCTGGCTGTTTGCCGGGCTGGGGATGGCGGCGATCCGTTTGGGGACGCCGGTGAACACCGATCCCGCATAAAACATAGGACCGGCGCGACCATTGCTGAAGCAACGGCGGAGGTTGAATCCGCCGTTTTTCATTTGACAACCGGCGCACCCGGTCTTAGAATGGCGCTATGCTGGACGCAAAAGAGAGAGCCGAACGCGCCGCGCGCCGCCCGTATTTCATCTGGGACTATGACCTCACCGAAGAGGACGTGCGGGCGATCCTGCGCGGCGACAACGAGTACGAAAAAGTCCAGATGATGGTACGGATTCTAGAATCCGCGCGGTGGGCTGACATTTGGCGCTATCTCACCGTGCCTCAAGTACGCGAATACTGGCCACAAATCTATCGCTGGATGCGGCACGAAGTGCGCGATGTTTGGGCTTGGGCTTGGCAAGTGTGGGGCTATGAAACCTCCTAGGGTACTGACACCTCTGCAAGCCGCGTTCTTGGACGTTTTTTTCCAACAACCGGCGGGACAAGATTTTTTCTTGACCGGTGGAACGGCACTCGCTGAATTCTATCTGCATCACCGGTATAGCCAAGACGTTGATCTTTTCACCTTGAACGAGGAAACGTTTGATTTGGTTAGCGCAAGCATTCCAGGAATCGCAGCCTATTTGCGCGCCGAGTTCACGGAACAGGTTCGAACACTCACATTTCGTCAAGTGTTCATTCGGGTCGCTGGTCAAGCCGACTTGAAGATTGATTTCGTGCGTGACGTGGGACCGCAATTTGGGGAACATCAACGATTCGACAACATCATCGTAGACTCGGAGTTCAATATCGCCGTAAACAAGGTGACAGCCCTGTTCGGACGCGCGGCGATGAAGGATTTTGTTGATCTCTATTTCTTGCTGAAACAGGAGTATGATCTGGATCAGCTCATCGCGCTCGCAAAAGAAAAAGATCCCGGATTCAGTGAATTCTACTTTGCCAATATGCTGCGCCACCATCAACGCGTCACATCGCTGCCTCAATTGCTCAAACCACTGACCCTGGAAGAATTTCACGCGTTTTTCGAAGCCCTGGCGCGCCAAGTAATGCTCAAAGCCAAGCCTCCCCAGTAATACCCGTGCGCTTCAAATTCTCCTCTCGCTTCTGGTTCTTGCTTATTCTCCTTGCCGCGTTCGCGCTGCGGCTGTACCGGCTTGGCGCGGAAGGGCTGTGGTACGACGAGACGGTGAGCTTGTTCCTCGCGCGGCAAGACCTGGTCACGCTGACGCGGCACACCGCCGGCGATATTCACCCGCCGCTCTATTATTATCTCCTGCATTTCTGGGGACAGGTCGCCGGCTGGTCGGAGTTCTCCGCCGCGTTTCTCTCGCTCATCTTCGGCGTGTTGCTCATCGCGCTCGTCTATCGCGTCGCGCGCGAATGGTTCGATCGGAACGTCGCGCTGATCGCCGCGCTGCTCGTCGCCGCGTCGCCGTACAATTTGTGGTACTCGCAAGAAGTCCGAATGTACACGCTCGGCGCGGCGCTCGGTCTGGCGTCGACGTACTTTTTTGTACGGATGCTCGCCAAGTGGACGGAAGACGAAAGACGTAAGGCGGAAGCCGTCAGCTCATCCTCCGTCCTCCGTCCTTCGTCCTTCGTCGGGCGTGATTTCGTCGCGTACGCCCTGGTCAGCGCACTCGGACTGTATACGCTCTATTATTTTGCGTTCCTGCTCGTGTTTGAGAATCTTGTTGCTCTCGTATGGCTCGGTCGAAATCATAAATCTGAAACACTTGCACCGCACGCAAGTGCAGGTGTCATAAATCTGAAATCTGCAATTGGAACTTGGGCGCTCTCGCAACTCGCGATCGTCCTTCTTTTCGCGCCGTGGCTGCCGACTGCAATTCGTCAAGCCATCGATCCCCCCGTGCCTCCGTGGCGCGGTTTTACCGCGTTGCCTAACGTTCTCGCCGAGTCGTTCTCCGCGCTCGCGCTCGGTCAGTCACTCGATCTCGATATGGCGTGGCTCCTTCTACTTTTCATCGCGGCAGTTCTGATCTTCGCGCTCTGGCGCGGCAATCCGCTAACCACCCAACCCTCCAGCCACCTAACCACCGGCGTATTTCTTCTTGGCTACACCTTCGTCCCGCTCCTCGTCATCTTCGCGCTCTCGCTGTGGAAGCCGCTCTACCACGTCCGCTACGTTTTCATCTACTCGCCCGGTTTCTACATCCTGTGGGCGCTGGGGTTCGAGCGCATCCGCCATCTGAAAATCGAATTCCGCCAGTACGCCACGTCGCTTCTTGCCGGCGGCTTGTTGCTCGGCGCAGCCATCGGCTATTCCGATTACAACTTTTGGTTTCACTCGCCGGACGACGACCTGCGCGGCGCGGTGCGGTACCTCGCGGCGCACTATCGGCCCGGCGACGCGATCCTCATCAACGCGGGCTATACCTACGTCGCGTTCGATTACTATTTCGATCAACCAGTCGCGTGGCGCGGGCGCTTGGTCGATTATCCGCCGCGTGACACGTCGTTAGGAACGCTGCAACGTTTGATCGACCAGCGCGCCGGCGCGGTGGTGCTGCAGACCGGCTCGATTGGCGGCGCGGCGAGTCTGGGCTGGGGCAGCCATGAATCCGATTTCTACGCGACGACCGCGGACGAAACGCGCGCCGCGCTCGACCGCGTGTTCGCGCTGCACCCGCGCGTGTGGATGCTGCGGCTGTACGATACGGTCGTCGATCCCGACGGCGTGATTCGCGATTACCTCGCGACGCGCGGGCGTATCATCGACGATCAGGGTTTTGCCGGCGAATCGTTCACACGCGTGCAGGGTTATCTGACGACGCGCGCGCCGCTGACCACGCTGCCGGATGGCGCGACGCGGCGTGAGGTGCTGCTCGGCAGCCGCATCGCGTTGTTGGGCTTTGAACCGGCAAGCGCGACCGTGCGCGCCGGCGCGCCGCTCGAGGTGGACGTGTACTGGCAAGCGCAGCAGCCGACGAACATCGACGAGCATCTTTACGTCGGACTGTTCGCGGCAGACGGCGCGCCGGTCGCATCGACCGACGACGTGCCGCTGGGGAACGCGCTCGGCACCTCGCGCTGGTCGCCCGGCGACATCTGGCGTGAGCCGGTGCGGTTGATCGTTCCGCCGAATACGCTGCCGGGCGATTACGTTTTGCGCGTCGCGCTGTACAATCCGTTGACGAACGAGCCGCTGGCTGCGCCGCCCGGCGCGTGGGTCGCGGAGAACGGGCAGAGCGTTTTGTCCAGCGTGCGGGTGGAGAAATAAACGCATGACGCGGGTTTCACGTATTACGTATCACGAATCACGTCGCGCGCTCACTCTCTACAACTTGGACTGTCTCGCCGGTATGGAGAAGAAACTCCCCGCGCGATCGATCGATGTCGTCGTCACGTCGCCGCCGTACAACTTGGGCGTCAAATACAAACACTACGACGATACGATCTCGCGGCAGGATTACTTGCGCTGGATGGGCGAGTGGGCGGAAGCGGTCAAGCGCGTCTTGCGCGACGACGGCTCGCTATTCCTCAACATCGGCTCCAAGCCCTCCGATCCGTGGGTTCCGTTCGAGGTGCTCGCCGAGATGCGGAGACATTTCAAATTACAAAATGTCATTCACTGGGTCAAATCGATTGCGATCCAAAAAGAAGATGTGGGCGATTACCCGGGAATCACCGGCAACGTTTCGGTGGGTCACTTCAAGCCGATCAACAGCCCGCGCTATCTGAACGATTGCCACGAGTACATCTTCCACCTGACCCAGCGCGGCGACGTGAAACTTGACCGGCTCGCCATCGGCGTTGAGTACCAAGACAAATCGAATGTGACGCGGTGGCGCGCCGCGCGCGGCGACAAACGCTGCCGCGGCAACACGTGGTTCGTGCCGTACGAGACGATCCGTGACCGCGCGGCGGAACGACCGCACCCGGCAACCTTTCCGGTGAAAGTACCCAAGATGTGCATCCAACTCCACGGCTTGAAGAAGACGCGCCGCGTGCTCGATCCATTTCTCGGTATCGGGCACACGGCTGTGGCGTGCGTGGAACTGGGCGTCGATTTCGTTGGCTTTGAGATCGATTCGGAATATTTCGCCCAAGCGCGGCGCATGATTCGCCGGGCAGTGAAGGGACAGAAATGATGACTGAAAACATACCGCTGCGCCCCGCGTGGGTTGAAGTCAATCTTAGCGCGATCGAGCACAACGCGCGCCGGCTGACCGAGATTGCCGGGCGCGGCGTGGAACTGATGGCGATGGTCAAGGCGAACGCGTACGGTCACGGCGCGGTCGAGGTTGCGCGCGCGGCGCGGCGCGGCGGCGCGGCGTGGCTCGGCGTCGTCTCGGTCGGCGAAGGCATCGAGTTGCGCCGCGCGCAGATTGACGCGCCGATCCTCGTACTAGGACCAACGCCGCCGGAGTGGGCGCGCGCCGGCGTGGAAAACCAACTTGCGCTCGCCGTCTTTTCAATCGATACCGCGCGCGCGATGGCTGACGCGGCGCGCGAACTGAATACGCGCGCGCGCGTCCACCTCAAGGTCGATACGGGCATGACGCGTCTCGGCGTGATGCCGGAGCAAGCTGTTGAATTCGCGCGCGCGGTGCGCGATCTTGGGAATGTCGAGATCGAAGGAGTTTTCACGCACTTTGCGATGGCGGACTCACCTAACGGGTTTGAGGTCGAGGGCTGGGGACGCGAGTACACGCAGCAGCAGTTGGCGCGCTTTCGCGAGGTTCTGGAGCGGCTTGAGCGCGCCGGAATGCAGCCGCGCTATCGGCACATCGCCAATAGCCCGGCATCGGTGAATCTACCGGCAGCGCGGTTCAACTTGGTGCGCAGCGGGATTCTGATCTACGGACTCGACCCGTCCGACGACGCGCCCAAGCCGCCGGGTTTCATCCCCGCGCTGGCGTTCAAGACGCGCGTCGCGTCGGTCAAGTCCGTGCCGCCGGGAACATACATTGGCTACGGCTGCACGTTTCGCACCGCACGCGCCGCGCGCATCGCCGTGCTGATGGTCGGTTACGCGGATGGTTTCCGCCGCGCGCTCAGCAACGCTGGCAGCGTGCTCGTGCGCGGCGCGCGCGCGCCGATCGTGGGACGCGTCTGCATGGATCTGACGATGATCGACGTGACCGATATCGAGGGTGTGCAGGTGGGCGATGAGGTGGTGTTGATTGGCAAGCAAGGGACGGAAGAAATTCGCGCGGAAGAAGTCGCCCAGAAACAGGGGACGAACAATTACGAAACGGTGACGACGATCAGCGCGCGCGTGGAGCGGAGGTACAAATAATAACTGGGACGATTCTTCGATGATCGTCCCAGCTCTGTCAGAACAGTGTTAGGATTCCCGTGTCCGGGTCCTGATTCAACGATTCAATCGCGTCCAGGTTTTCGCGGAGCACCCCCTCGATTTCACGGGTAGTACAATTCCCGCGAAGCCAAACAACCTTGGGCGGAAAACCTGCCAGGACTCCCAGCTCGCCAAAGTCCACATCTTTTGTGACGATGACAAAACCGTTCTGGCGAGCATAGTTCCAGAC
>JBBIJS010000009.1:18007-23163 GCA_037445855.1 Chloroflexota bacterium
TACCGTGATCCGCATGCCGCGGATACATGGCTTGCCACCGCGCTTGCCCGGTTCAATCGTGATAATATTTGAATAGTTCATGGCTCGCTCCATTGGAATGCTAGTTCCTTGAAAACGATCCCATCCCGTCGTCCCAGATGTTGGGTCCGTTGCCCTCCGCGTAGGCGTTCATCGGATCCCCGTTTTGCAACGCGTCATCGACCATGTCCTCGGCGGCGTTGACGGCGAGCCATTCTTCCACGGCTTCGCGCGCCACGTCGCGCACGTCGCGGTCGCGCGAGTGCGTGAGGCGATCCAGCACCGGGTATGCGCGTTCGGCGCCGATCTCCCCCAGCGCGTAAATGGCGAGCAGTCGCAGCGGTTTGCGCACGTTCTTGCTCCGCACCATATTGATCAAGGTGTCCGTGGCTTCTTCCAGTCCCAATTCGCCGGCGGCGTGCACCGCTTCGTACTGAATCTCGGTATCGCGGCTGCGCAATTCCTTCAAAATGGATTCGGTCCAGCGCGGGTCGCCATTGCGCGCCATCGAGAAGAGCGCGCTCACCTTGAGCCGCCGGTCGCTGTGGCGGTACGCCCATTCGATCAGATCAAGCACGTCCGGGTCTTCCGCGCGAAACGCGAGCGCCTCAATCGCATATCGCCGCGGTTCGATCGCTTCGTCTGGGTCTTGCGCGATGCGGAACAAGAAATCGGCGACGCGCGCGTAATCGTCCGGCGTGATGTTGATCTCGAACCCATCCCAATCTTCGAACGCCGCAGCGTCGCCTTCGAACACATAGCGACCGAGCGCGGAAATCGCGTGCGTGCGCACGTCCGCGTGGGCGTCTTCGTTTGCCTTTTGCATCAGCGCGTCGATCCAACGCGGGTCAGGATCGTTCCACAGGCAGGCAATCGCCTCCGCGCGCACCTGGGCATCCGGGTCGTCGAGCAGCGAGTTCAGCAGTGTGAGGGCGTGTTTATCGAACGGACGGTACCCTTCTTCAAAGTCCGCCAGCAGATTTAATTTTTCTTTCTTGCTCATCTTGGGCAACCGGGTCGGCATACGCGTGCGCCTCCCTTCGAGTATATCTCGCGAAGCGTTGGATTGGGTCGTTGAGGTGCGATTGAAAACGCAAACCCTCAACCTTCTTTATTCTATCACGATTGGCGGTTTTTTGCCAATAGGTCACAGCGGCAGTTTCTTCTGCTTCCCCGCGCGTTCGGTTTCCGCCGCCGCGCGGATAAATTCGCGAAAGAGCGGATGCGGTCGGTCGGGTCGCGATTTGAATTCCGGATGAAATTGCGAGCCGACCATAAACGGATGATCGCGCAGTTCGGCGATTTCCACCAAGTTGCCTTCCGGCGACAAGCCGCTATAGTCCATGCCGGCTTTGTTCAGCAGATCGCGGTACGCGTTGTTGAACTCAAAGCGATGGCGATGGCGTTCCGAAATCACCGCTTCGCCGCGATACGCCCGCGCCGCGACGCTGCCGGGCGTCAGCTGGCACGGATAGCGCCCCAGCCGCATCGTTCCGCCCATCTCCGAAATGCTGCGCTGGCTCGGCATCAGGTCGATCACCGGATGGCGCGTGCCCGGATTGAACTCAGTCGAGTTCGGGTCGGCGCTCTCCAGCGCAAAACGCGCCAGCTCGACGCACATCACTTGCATCCCCAGACACAGTCCCAGGTATGGCACTTGGCGCACCCGGGCAAAGCGCGCGGCAAGGATCTTTCCCTCGATGCCGCGCTCGCCGAAACCGCCCGGCACGACGATGCCGTCCGCTCGCTCCAGCCGCTCGAATCCTTTGTCGTGCTCCAGGTCTTCGGACAAGATCCACTCGATCTCAATCGCGCGGTCATTCGCCAAGCCAGCGTGGAAGAGCGCCTCGCGCACGCTGATGTACGCGTCGGGCAACTCGACATACTTGCCGACGACCGCGATGCGCAACGGCTCCTTCGGCGCGTTGATATGTTGCACCAGGTCGCGCCACGCGGCGAGATCGGGCTCACGCGCCGGCAGACCCAGATAATCCACCACCAGTTTGCCCAGCCCCAGGTCTTCCAACACCAACGGCACCGCGTAGATATTCCGCGCGGTGACGAGCGGGACGACCGCGTCTTTTTCCACATCGGTAAAGAGCGAAATCTTGTCGCGCAGATTGTCTTCGATGGGAAAATCCGAGCGGCAGATGATGAGGTTGGGCTGGATGCCGATCGCGCGCAGTTCCTTGACGCTGTGCTGCGTCGGCTTGGTTTTCAATTCGCCGGTGGAGCCGATGTGCGGCAGGAGCGTGACGTGGATATACATCACGTGCTCGCGCCCGATGTCCTTACGCATCTGGCGGATCGCTTCCAGGAACGGCAGACTCTCAATGTCGCCGACCGTGCCGCCGACTTCGACAAGGAGCACATCTGCGCCGGATTCTTTCGCGGCGAGCCCGATGCGGCGCTTGATTTCGTTGGTAATGTGCGGAACGACCTGTACCGTACCGCCGAGAAAATCGCCGCGGCGTTCCTTCGCGATGACCTCCGCGTACACCTGTCCCGTCGTGACGTTCGACGCGCGCGTCAGGTTTTCATCGATAAAGCGCTCGTAATGTCCCAGGTCGAGGTCGGTCTCCGCGCCGTCTTCCGTGACGAAGACTTCGCCGTGTTGGTACGGCGACATCGTGCCCGGATCGACGTTGATGTAGGGATCGAGTTTCTGGATCGAGACGCGGACGCCGCGCGCTTTCAGGATGCGCCCGATCGACGCGACGGTGACGCCCTTGCCGACGGAGGAAACGACTCCGCCCGTGCAGAAGATAAATTTCGCCATTGGTCCTCCTCGCTCACGACCCGCACAACAAAAACACGGGGCTTTGTGGCTCCGTGTTTTTTCGATAAAGAATTTCGGTTCGCGCCGTGCGCCTAAATCATCGCCGAGATGTCAGCGGCGGCTTTTTTCATATCGTACAGGATCAAGCCGAGCTTGGCTTCGCGCTTGGCGAGAACAGTCAGCACCGCTTCCTCGCCGGCAGCCATCAAGACCACGTATCCATTTTCGCCGCGGATGTAGACCTGGTCAAGCACGCCGCGGCGCAGTTCGGTTGCGATGCGGTCGCCGAGGGACAGCATCGCGGCGGACATGGCGGAGACGCGGTCTTCTTCAACGCCTTGCGGCAGGTCCGAGGCGATGATCAACCCGTCCGCGCTCACGACCGCCGACGCTTCCACATCCGGAATCGATCCGCGGAAATCGCGCAGGCGCTGCACCATTTTCTCGGAACGCGATTTTTGATCCATGCAATCTCCTTTGATGGAACGAGTTGTGCCGGCTCCGCCAGATGATCGAGCGTATGCTATCACAACTTGGGTGGGCTGTCAACGTGGAATCACGGCGAACGCAAAATGCCGGCGAATCATCACCCAGAGTAGGAGCAGGACGCCCAGTTGCAGCCCGGTGTTGATGATCCCGTATTCGGTGACGTCGACCGGCAGATAGGGCAGGACGATATAAAAGAGTGCGATGACCGCGACGTGCATCGTGTAGCTGTAGAGCGAGTTTTGTCCGAGCGGCACGAACAGCCAGCCGAGCAGCCGATCGATCGGTTGCCAGAAATACGTCAGCGCCAGATAGCCGAATTGAAAGACAATGACGGTGGCGAGGATGCGTCCGGCGGACACGTTGCCTTTGTTGAACAGTTCGGTCACAATGGTCTTTACGTCAAAGCCGGGATATAGCTTTGCCAGCGTGTTCACCTCGGTGGAATACAGGTGCATCAGCCAGAAAAAGAGCAGCGCCGAGAAAAGGAGATAAGCGCCGCGCGGTAAACTGGCAAACCAATCCCAGATCGCATCGCGGTGATAGCCCACCACCATCGCCCAGTTGAAGAGCAGTTGCCATGCGGCGGGATGGAAGGTCGTGTTTCCAATCGTGGGCCAAATCATAATCTGGTTGGCATTGACCAACTGGAAACCGACCCACAAGAGGAGCGACGCCGCGACGAGGAGGAGACCGTATCCTTTGTAGAGCAGCATGAGTCCAAGGGGCGCGAGCGCCATGAGGATGGTGTACATCATCGGGATGTCGGCGAGGTAGTATGTCTCGTGCAGAATGAGGACGTTGAGGATGAAAGGCAGCGGGTCGCCTAGATTCACGCCGCGTGCCCAGGGCAGGTTGAAAATACCGGAGACGGCGACAAACAGCAGCGTCATCACGATCGTCAATTTGTACAGCGTCCACGCGCGCCGCAGCGCTTTGATGGCGGCGGCGCGGATCCCCTCGCGCTTGGCGATGTTGCCATACACCAATCCGACGACCATCCCGGAGATGAGGACGAACGCTTCAGCGCCCGAGGTGAAAAAGCGGTTGTTGCCGGTGAGGAGATAAAGCCAGGAGGAGCCGCCAAAGTGATCGACGACCATGACGAAGACGGCGAAGCCGCGCAGCGCGTCGAGCCGGAGATCGCGTTTTTCGGCGGTGGGATAAGCCCAGCGGCGAAGTGCGGACCGCCCGCGCGCGCGCCAACTCGCGGGGGTGGGCTGGGGCTGCGGCACGTCGTGCGTTTTCGTTTCGAGCGGAAGTGAACTCATCGATGCGCCAGTCTCTGAAATACAGTGGGTTTGACTTACGCCTGACCGCCCGGCGGAATCAACGTTGCCGGATCAACTGTTTCTTGAAAATCAAGATATACGCGTGTGCTTTGTTGATTCTAAAAACAGCTGGATAACCGAGGGGACGCATGTTGTTGTACTCATGCCGACGATCCCAAATGAACAAATCGTCAAATATGAAGCCAACCTCTTGGCTGAGTTTGCGCGCCAAATCAGAATGGAACGGGAAGAATTGATCCTTTTTACGCAGGTCCATCACGACGATCGCGCAGTACTTGTTCGGCTTTAGCGCAGTGAAGACTAGCTGGAAAACTCCAACAAGTGCATCCAAGAATTCTCCATAGTCTGAAACCTTGCAAGTCTTGCGGGGCATCTCCGTAATCTCGGATCGCTTTATTATCCGCGGTACGTTTTTGGGTCAGAATATCCCAATAGGGAGGCGACGTGATCACCAGATCAACCGAATCGGGAGAGACGTACTTGAGCAAATTCCGCGCGTCGTCACAATAGATGTGGCGCGCGCGGTTGCGCCGGATGACTTTCGAGATTATACCACTGCCTCCCAGATTGGTAAAGCAATC
>JBBIJS010000009.1:23263-26652 GCA_037445855.1 Chloroflexota bacterium
TGCGCCGGATGACTTTCGAGATTATACCACTGCCTCCCAGATTGGTAAAGCAATCGCCCCTTTTTTGTTTCCTTGTTTTCGAGTATAATCGGCATATGCCAAACGTCGAAATCGTTCAAGCCCTCGCGCAGAAGATCTCCACGAACGTCGAGCGCGTGATCCTTGGCAAGCATAACGAAATCCAGCTCGCGCTCGTCGCGCTGCTGTGCCAGGGGCATATTTTGATCGAAGATGTGCCCGGCGTTGGCAAGACGATGCTGGCGCGTGCCATCGCGAAATCGCTGGGCTGCGCCTTCAAGCGCATCCAGTTCACGCCGGATATGCTGCCGAGCGACGTGACCGGCGTGAGCATGTTCAATCAGAAAACGCGCGAGTTTGAATTTCGTCCCGGACCGGTGCACGCGCAAATCGTCCTGACCGACGAGATCAATCGCGCGACGCCCAAAACGCAGAGCGCGTTGCTCGAAGCGATGGAAGAACGGCAAGTGACGGTCGACGGGGTGACGTATCCGCTGCCACAGCCGTTCCTGGTGATGGCGACGCAAAATCCGATCGAATACGAAGGGACGTTTCCGCTGCCGGAGGCGCAGCTCGACCGCTTTATGCTGCGGGTCCACCTGGGTTATCCGGCGACGAAAGACGAAATGGCGATGCTCGACGCGCAGCAACACGCGCATCCTATCACGGGCATTAGCCAGGTCGCGACAACGCAGGAATTGATCGACGCGCAAAACGCAGTCAAAGAAGTCTACGTCGATGCGCTGGTCAAGGAGTACATCCTCGCGCTGATCGACGCGACGCGCCGGCATCCGGATATCTATCTCGGCGCCAGCCCGCGCGGTTCGCTCGCGCTTTACAAGACCGCGCAGGCGCGCGCGGCGATCGAGGGTCGCGATTACGTGATTCCGGATGATATCAAGGCGCTCGCCGATCCGGCGCTCGCGCATCGCTTGATCGTCAGCCCGGCGGCGCGGCTCAAAAATGTCGATCCGCGCGCGGTCGTCGACGAACTGATTCACTCGGTCGCGGTGCCGGGCTCACGCGCGACCCTGTGACGACCTTCCAAGGGAGCGGGAGCAAATTTCGCTCGCTGCCTCCGTCTTCCTGCGAGGGGTAAATCTTCAAATCATTGGGAGCATAAATGACTGACAAATCCACCCTGAGCGATTCAGCCGTACCGGAACACGCGGTGCACAAAGCGGAAGCGTTCATCGAGCCGCCCGCGCCCGCGAGTGTGATGTCGATCCACGCGCACCCGGACGACCAGGAGTTCACCGTCGCCGGGACGCTGGCGAAGTGGGCGCGCGCCGGCAGCACGATCGTTTCCGTGATCATCACCAGCGGCGACGCGGGATCGAATGACAAGACGCCGCCCGACATGACGAAGCAAAAACTCGCGCAGATTCGCGAGGAAGAGCAGCGCAACGCGTGCCGCGTGCTCGGCGTGAAGGAAGTGATCTTCCTGAATTACTCCGACGGCATTTTGCAGCCGACCATCGACCTGCGCCGCGACTTGACGCGTCTGATTCGCCAACACAAACCGGACGTCGTCGTCTGCGGCGATCCGACGGTGCGTTTTTATGGCGACGCCTACATGAATCATCCCGACCATCGCGTCGCGGCGGACGTCGCGCTCGACGCCGTGTTTCCCTCGGCGGGGACGCGATTTATTTTCCCCGAATTGTTGACCGAGGGCTATGCGCCGCACGAGGTCAAGCAGGTTTTCATCCACGGCGCGGACAAGCCGACGACGTACATCGACATCGCATCGTCGCTGGAAACGAAAGTCGCCGCGCTGAAAGAACACCAGAGCCAGATCGGCGATTGGGATCCGAGCGAGATGATGAAAGGGTGGGCGAAGGACGAAGGGAAGGAGAAAGGGCTGGACGCCGCCGAAGCGTTCCGCGTAATGGTGTTGAAGGAAGAGGGGAAGAAAGAATAATCCGCGTTTCCATCGTTCGCCCGGAGGTGGGTATGTCTTCAGGTACCGTCAGCATCGAAACCATCACCAGTGACGCGTTGCGCGGCAATCCGCTCGGCGATCCGTTCGTGCGCCGTGTGCCGGTCTATTTGCCGCCCGGCTACGCGACGAGCAACGTGCGCTACCCGGTCGTCTTCGCGCTCACCGGCTTTACCGGGCGCGGCACGATGCTGCTTAACGACGCGGCGTGGGACGAGACGCTGCCGCAGCGGATGGATCGCCTGATCGCGGCAGGCAGCGTGCGCCCGATGATCCTCGTCATGCCGGACTGTTTCACGCGCATCGGCGGCAGTCAGTACCTCAACTCGTCCGCGGTCGGGCAGTACGAAGACCACGTGGTGAAAGAATTGGTCGCGTTCGTCGATACCAAATATCGCACGCTGGCGAACCGCGACGCGCGCGCGGTGGTCGGCAAATCGTCCGGCGGGTACGGCAGCGTGATCCTCGCGCTGCGGCACCCGGACGTGTTCGGCTTGATGGCATCGCACAGCGGCGACATGTATTTCGAACTTTGCTACAAGCCGGATATTATTGGCGCGCTGCGCGCGCTGCCCAAACTCGGCGGCTTGGACAAATTCTGGAACGAGATTCCAACGATTCGTCCGAAGGACAAGAATTTCCACGATGCGCTCAATATCATCGCGATGGCGGCGTGCTACTCGCCGAACCCTGCCGCGCCGCACGGCTTCGATCTGCCGTTCGATCTCGAGACCGGCGAGCTGCGCGCGGAGGTCTGGCAGCGGTGGCTGGAATGGGATCCGGTTAGCTTGATCGATAAACACAGCGACGCGCTGCGGTCGCTGCGGCTGATCTACCTGGATGCCGGGCTGCGCGATGAATTCAACTTGCAGTATGGCGCACGCATTTTCGCGGCGCGGCTCACGGCGCGCGGTATTCCCTTCGTCCACAAAGAATTCGACGACGGGCATATGAATATCCAGTATCGGTACGATGTGTCGTTGAAAGCGATTTCGGACGCGATGGCACTGTGAGCGCAGGCGACCCAATCGCCGGCATCGGGAATAATCTTTAACGAACGGAAACAACAGGGCGGCGACTTTTAGTCGCCGCCCTGTTGTTTTTGTGTCCCCGCTTTGACAAGCTCCCCTTTCGTGACCCCTTGTTCAATTCACGGCGCGTCCGAATCTCGCGTGGTCGACGCTGCCAGCGCAACTTTTTCGCAACCTTTCTCCAACCATTCCGCATTGGTGATTTAAGATTCACTTAAAGACGACTTAAAACCAACTTAACCACGCCCAGCCCGCCGGGGAGTATGGTAGGCAAGTTGATTCGTAGAAAAGGAAATGGCAATGGAACAGCGCCAGCCCGCTGGCTCGCCAAAAATCGCTTACCTGATCAAATGCTTTCCGCGGCTCTCCGAGACGTTCATCCTGCACGAAGTGCTGGA